>JBCCGO010000007.1:0-33592 GCA_039029235.1 Bacteroidota bacterium
CCACATGGCCTTCTCTTCCAGGTAATAAATGGGCGATTTTAGCAAACTGCTCTGTTGTTAATTCATCGCTACGATGCATTGTTATCGTTTATGATTCGTTTTTTGCCACAAAGATACTAAAATAATTGACGGCACTACCTAATAATCCCATCATGTTGGGGTTCAGTAATATCTCAGCTATCTCCATGCTACTTTTTGGAAGGCTTTGTATAGTGTAAGATTCATGAGGATGAGAAGCAGCCCATAAAATACATCTTCTACAGGGATCGTAAGTAAACGCAAGCCCAGATTGTCATAATCATTATACCACACTACAGGCTGGGTTAAGCCAGAACCGGTAAGCACACCATTGACTATAAAAAAAGGGAAAAGTACCACTAGGTACGCTCTGTAAAACCTACCTAAGTACGTGCTCTTGAAATAAGAGAGGTGCAAGCATAAGAAGAGCGCTGTGAGCAAAAAAGTAGTAGCTGTATAGGCCTTATTGAGGTTGGCTCCCCCCAGGATAGCCAATAAACCTATAAGCAACAATGTAATACTGCGCTGGTAAGGAGCCAACATATCCTTTACAAAGAATAAATTCAGCGTTTCGTATAAAAAAAGGCAGGCATAAGGAATAGCTATGAAAAACAGTACTTCCTCTAGTGGTATGTTCAATATATAGATGCCTAGCAGGTATGACTCGTTAAATCCCCACACCTGCCAGTGTGTAAATAAGGCATCCCACAAGATGAAAAAGGCACTGGTAATGGCAATAGCAGGTAGCCAAGCCGGCCATTTCTTGTAAAAAGCAATTCGTGGCTCAAAGCTACGAGCAAGCGGGATTGCTAGGGTAAGCACATCGAGCAGGAGATAAGTATATGGGGCCATAAGGGAAACAGTCAGGTGGCGCGTGTGTTGGGTTTAGTCTTCTCTAGTCTCTAGCCAGTATCTAAGAAAGGGAAACGATAGGTCCCAAATGCCCCATCCCTTGCTAGCCGATTTACAATGACCTTCATAGGCCTTCTTAAGGGCTCTTAGATAGGCGACCTTGGTGAGAGACAGTTCTCTGATGCGTTGATGGATAAATAGATCGTGGGTAATGCAATAGGTCAGGCCATACAGCGTAATTCCTAATCTAGTATTTATCTACAAACCAGCTAGGGACCTGTCTTAGAGAAAGTTCACTTCGTGCCTTTCCCCACGCCTTTGCTTGGCTTTTTATACCAATTTTCACTTCCTAAAGCTGCTCTATAAGCTCTCAAGGTCTGTTCTCTGGCTGATGCATGATCTACGATGGGCTTCGGATAATCTGGATCCTGAAATGTAGGATTCCATCGTTTGATGTAGGCTAGGTCAGGATCAAACTTCTGGGCCTGGGCTGTTGGATTAAAAATTCGAAAGTACGGTGCAGCATCACAACCTGATCCAGCTGCCCACTGCCACCCACCATTGTTAGAGGATAACTCATAGTCCAGTAGCTTTTTGCCAAAATAAGCCTCGCCCCAGCGCCAGTCGATGAGTAAATCTTTGGTCAAGAAGCTAGCTGTAATCATGCGAAGTCGATTATGCATATAGCCTGTTTGGTTGAGCTCGTGCATACCGGCATCTACGATAGGATATCCTGTACGGCCTTCAGACCACGCTTGAAACTTTGCTTCATCATTGGCCCAGGCTACTGCATCATAGGCTGGCTTAAAAGATCGCTGTACTACATAGGGGAAGTGCCACAAAATCATCATGTAGAAATCGCGCCAAATAAGCTCATTCAGCCACACTTCATTAGTCTCCTGCGCAACACGGATAGCCTGGCGAATACTTATGGTACCAAAACGAAAGTGTACACTCAGCCGGCTAGTTCCTGACCGTCCTGGTATATCTCTCTGCTGACCATATTGCTGGATAATCTGCGTATCTATGACTTTAGGCGGGAAGTTGTAAACTTGAGTCTGAAAACCCATGTCTTTGTGTAAAATCAAGGGAAGTGGTGTAGTCTTGAAGAAGTGCTTAGCATGGGCCAGGGTATCAAAAGGTTGGGTGTGATTGGGCTGCAATGTGGCCTTCCATTTTTTCATGTAGGGTGTGTACACGGTGTAAGGCTTGCCATCATCTTTCATGATCTCATCTTTTTCAAAGATGGCTTGGTCTTTAAAAGTATAGAAAGGTATGTGGTGTGCGACCAATAAATCATGAATGTCCTGATCCCGTTTCCGGGCATAAGGCTCATAGTCATGGTTAGCGTACACTGCTTGAAGCTGCAGCTTATCTACCAGTTCCCTGTATATGGCTATAGGATTGCCATAACAGACGCATAGCGAACTCTGGTAGGCTTGCAAGGTATTGTGAATGGTCTGAATCTGCTCATAGATAAAATTAATTCGTCTATCTGTCGGCTCTTCTAGCTGAGCTAGTATGTTCGTATCGAAGATAAAGATAGGCAGCACGTGTCTGTGGCTGGTAAGCGCTTGGTACAAACCATGATTATCGGTTATCCGTAGATCTCTCCTAAACCAAAAAAGCGTCAGGGGCGTGTAATCCTGGATCTTTGCTAGGATGGGTATGTACATGGATGCTGACTTAAAGTTGGATCATACTATAACTGATTTAAGTAATGACAAAGCACGGCCTGGAGCGCTAGGGTATACTTTCGATGATCAGGGATCCTAATTCTTTGCTGTAACAGCTTGCTACTGGGCACCCTGCAGATCTTATGGAAGAGTGCCTTGTAATACCGATAAGCTAGATAAACGCCCAACCTAGCCTTTTTAGGTAGCAGCTTAATGCCTATAAGTGCTTCGTCGAAGTCTGTCGCTATGTCCCGCTCTATCTGGCGTTTTTCAGCATCACTGAATTGTTCAAAATTAGTGTGGGGGAAATAGGTTCTTCCTAGCTTTTGATAGTCTGTGGCTAGGTCTCTCAAGAAGTTTACTTTCTGCAGGGCCGTACCTAGCCGCATAGCATAAGGCTTGAGGCGGAGATATTGCTGCTTATCTTCTTGGCAGAAGACTTGTAAACACATCAGGCCAACGATTTCTGAGGAACCTAGTAAGTATTTTTCTAGCGAGGCTGAGGTATGCTGCTGGTACGTCAGATCCATCTCCATACTATCAAAAAAAGCGTTAATGAGCGCTACATCCACTTGATGGATATGTACCACCTGCTGAAAAGTATTGAGGATCGGGTTTAGACTGATTTTTTCAGCTATGGCTTGGTACGTATCTGCCTTGAATTGTGCTAGTAGTTTGGCCTGGGGATAGCCATGAAAGCTGTCCACAATCTCATCACCTAGCCTAAAAAAGCTATAAATAGCATAGACAGGTTGCCGATATCGCTTATGAAGGCATCGGATGCCCCAGCCAAAAGAGTGGGTGTATGCCTTGGTAGTGATTTCACTACACTGGGCCGAAACCTGGTCAAAAATGCTTTTCATGAAGGTCAAACTTACTGGCTATGTATTAAACTGTTGCTTCTTAGCGGAGGTCAGTATTGAATTATTTACTAAACAGCAAAAATAAGCCTTTGATACAATAACCATAGACCTACTTATCGTCATCGCTTTTCTACTCATTACCTGGCTGTAGGCCTGCGGGCAAGCCAAGGTGTTAAGGTGTTAAAGATATTCGAGAGTATGCAGTAGCCGATAAACAGTTTGGTACATCAGCCTTGCTGCTCACTTTCCTGGCTACCTGTATTTCCGGGGCCAGTGTCTTCGATACGACAAGGCTGATCTTTGAAGGTGGGGTTATTAGAGCGGCTGCATTGTTAGTCTTACCAATCCTATTTCTACTCATGGCACTTTTTGTGGCCCTGCATGCAGTTAGATTCCCAGACTGCCTCACGATGGGGGACCTGGTAGGAACACTTTATGGTCCTACCAGTAAGCTCATTGCTGGATTTTTAGGCCTGTTTACTACCTTCTGCATTGCCACCATGGAGCTGAGTATGTTGGGCGAGGTAGGGCATTCTTTACTAGGCTGGTCCCATGATTGGACTATCATACTTCGTTTGTATCGTAGCCTCTATCTGCCAGCAAGCCCTTAGCTTCCATCCCTACAAGCAACCGGCCAGCTTGCTTACAATCTGCCGCGGTACCGTGCGTAATAATTGCTCTGAGCGGCAGACCAGTGGCGTCCACGGCCAAATGTAGTTTGGTGTTAAGCCCCCTTTGTGCGACTCATCGCTTCGTGCCCCCTTTTGCTCCAGCCCCATGAGGGTGTACCTTGATATGGGTGGCATCTATCATTAGCCATTCAAAGGCCGGCTCATCTATCAAAGCTTCCAGAATAGTTTCCCATCTATTGCGTTCACGCCAACGAGAGAAACGGCGATGGGTATTTTCCCAATCCCCACACTTAGGAGGTAAATCTCTCCAGGGTGCTCCCGTTCTAAGGATCCAAAAAACAGCATTGATGAACCGGCGATTGTCTTTGGCTACCCCGCTCCATAAACCTTTGCGTCCCGATAGTAAAGGCTCAAGTTTGGCCAAGCTTTATCTGAGATCTCATGTCTTCTATAGGCTTTAGCATCTTTCACTTTAGGCTTGATTAAAATGTTAATAGATGCACAATGATAACAATTTTTAAATCGTGACGACACTATCTAGGCCAGCTAGCAGCCACCTACAGCTTAGTGCGGGCTGCTACCTGTCAAGGCTTAGCCATCCTATAGGCATCTTGTAGTGTATAAGGCCCAATGCGTGTTCTGCACAAGCTGGCTAAATAAGCCCCAGCCCCCAGTTGCTCCCCAAAATCCCGTACCAAGCTCCGGATATAAGTGCCGCTACCACAAGTGACCTCAAAGCTAACCCGGGGTATGTGTACTGAGGTAATGGTAAAATCCTTGATCCAGACCTGCCTGGGCTGTAGCACTACTGGTCGTCCTTGTCTAGCCCGCTTGTAGGCTCTGACGCCACTAGTTTTGATAGCTGAATAAGCTGGAGGAATTTGTTGGATATAGCCTACGAAAGATGGAGCTAGCTGGTGTAGGGCTGCTGCTGTAACATGGTCATAAGCGGCTTCACGATCAAAATCAGTCTCCAAGTCGATAGAAGGCGTGGTTCTACCCAGGACTAGCTCCCCTTGGTACACTTTTTCCAAGTCTTGGTACTGCCCGATAGCTTTGGTCTGCTTGCCTATACAGACTATCAGGAGCCCAGTAGCCAAAGGATCTAGCGTACCAGCATGGCCGGCCTTGCTCACCTTCAGGGCAGCGCGTACTTTTCTGACCACATCAAAAGAAGTCCAGCCAAGCGGTTTAGCGATAGGCAGGACAGCTCCTTCCTGAGCGTTGAGCTGTCCGGGGGGCATGGGAGGAAAGAAGAGGCTTGTAGACAAGTTAAGGATAGGCAATAGCCTTGGGGTAGCTTTTTTCTTGCTGATGCACTCCGCGCTCAACCAAGATATCGCTCGTATAAATCGGTCTTTCATACCACACTGCTCGGACAGCGTCTGCTAGCGGGGCGACTAGGTTGCACCCGAACCCACTGCCCATACTGCTAGGTGGGGCTGGCCCTCGCACCGGCGAGTATGGTTGGGCTATTGTTGCAGCACGCATCAGCTCAAGGAATAAGTAGCCAGAATCTCCAAAATTTTATCAAAAGACACCACGATATTGACAGACTTGTCCTACCTTCTTCATAGCAAGTACATACGCAGCTGTACGCATAGAGACTTTGTGTTGCTGAGTGAACGCATACACCTTCTCAAAGGCTTCTTGGATGCTATTAGTAGCCCGCTGTTCTACGCTTTCTTGTGTCCACCGGTCTCCTGAGCGATTCTGTACCCACTCAAAGTAGGAGACTATGACACCACCTGCATTGGCCAGAATATCGGGAACTACCATGGTGCCTTGCTCACTATGGAGGATACCGTCTGCCGCGGCCGTAATAGGTCCGTTAGCACCTTCTACAATGAGCCTAGCCTGAATTTGGGAGGCATTGGCTCGGGTGATGACGTTTCCCTTAGCAGCTGGTATCAGGACATCTACAGGGAGCGTAGGCAATGCTTCGTCTGCTAGCTTTTCTGCGCCCGCCAGTCCCATTAGCTTCCTGTGCTGGGCTTTGTAGTCCATAGCTTTTTTTACATCAATACCTGCCGCACAATAATAAGCTCCTGAGAGATCACTAATAGCTACAATTTTCGCGCCTTGTTCCTGCAGCAACCAAGCTGCATGAGCACCTACGTTACCAAAACCTTGAATAGCTATGGTAGCCTGCTGCAGCTTTAGCTGTAGTTTTTGCATGGCTGCCAGTGTAGCTACCATGATGCCCCTACCCGTTGCCTCCATCCTACCTAAGGAGCCTCCTAGTGCCAAAGGCTTGCCCGTGACGACGGCCGGAGTCGCCATCCCTTTTGCCTTACTATACTCGTCCATCAGCCAAGCCATTTCCTGAGGTCCCGTGCCCATGTCCGGTGCTGGGATATCCTGGTCAGGCCCGAATACTGCTAACATAGATTGTGTATAAGCCCTTGTCAAGCGCTCTAGCTCACGGACTGACATTGCTTTAGGGTCACATTGAATACCTCCTTTAGCACCTCCCAGGGGGATACCGACCACGGCGCACTTCCAGGTCATCCAGCCTGCCAGAGCCGTAACTTCGTCCAGGGTTACCTGGGGATTGTAGCGTATACCGCCTTTAGAAGGGCCTAGTAGATTTGAGTAAATAACCCGATAGCCTTTAAAGACCCGAATAGTACCGTCATCCATCACGATGGGTAGGGAGACAATAATTTGCTTGGCAGGATGCTTAAGCACCTGCCGCGCTGCCTGGCTCAGACTCAGTAGCTCGGCGGCATGATTGAGCTGAGATAACATGGATTCAAAAGGGTTCTCTCTGTCCATTGTGGTTGCTTTTTTTAGATGGTTCGGATTTTGTATGCTTGCCCCGATGTCGGCAGCTTCTCGCAAGCGACGCCTTAGCCCTAACTATCGCAAACTATGAAAATATTATGTGTTTTTTTGCTTTTGCTCCTATCTCTGGCCTGCCTTATCGTACCAATACCACGATATTATTTCCCAGAATCCTTTCTAGATTGGACTCATCATAGGCCTCGTCTAGTGATGATGCCTTCAAAACCCTCAGGATATACAAAAGCATGGTATCGTAAATTCTTCAGAAAAAAGGCTGATAGTGTTTGGCGTGTTTTAGCCAAGCAGGATGCTAGCAGTTTGTCTTTTAAGCTGAAGGACTTGATCCCTGAAACCGCAGTGCCTCTTAATAGACGTGATAGACGTGATGGAATTATAGTACACGGTATAATCGCATACCTAGCAGTTTACCGCAGGAAAATGGTTAAGAATTTGCAGATTAGAAATGGAAGTTTGGACCAGGTTACACTAATAATCCGACTACCGAGCAGCTTACGAGTACTCGATTTATCCGATAATCAACTTCAATTTCTGCCCTATCGTTTCGACCAACTGCAAAACTTACAGGAGCTCAACCTATCCTACAATCGATTTCCCTGCATTCCTTCTGGGCTATGGCTGTCAAACCTGATACTACTTGATCTATCCTACAACAAGATCAATGAAGTGGACAAGAATGATGCCAATACTTTCTGCGAGACGCCCAAACTAGCATGGCTCAATCTGTCCAATAACAGGCTCAAGACCGAACCTATATCTCTAACCAAAATCCTAAATCTGCAATATCTGAACTTAGCTCGCAACAAGATCCATACCTTGCCTGCGAGGTTAGCCACTATGGATAGCCTACAACTTCTTGATGTATCTCAAAACCCACTTGTCCAGCACTTTACCGAATCACCATCTCGATTCTATCAATTAGGAAATTTACGAAAAGCGTCCAGGATCCGTTACGGAGCTTCGAATGTATCCGTTCCTCTGAGCAAGGAGGTCTGTATCTACTTTAGGCAAGGTCAAGAACAAGCAGATGTAAATTAAATGCTTAACTTCTAGCTATATGTAGCTCATTGAGGATAGACAGTAATTGTAGCAATACTCCTCGAAGACTTTTCCGAGCATCACCCATAACTATTGACTCCCTACCTGCAAAAAGATCGAAAATAGCTCCCATACTTCAGTAAATGGCATCAAATATGGTAGCAATCTCGGGTAAAGAATGAGAGGAAGACCGGATTTAGGTTGCTATATCTGATGAACATTAGATTAGCTAAGTATCTTGAATCAGCCGGAAGCATACGTTCTAGCATGATACAGCCCATAAGTCAGGACCGCTGCTGGTTGGCTTTGCTCAGTGTTGCCCTGCAGGTGGGGCAGGGATACTTAACATTGTTCTTTGCATGAGGGCCCCTCCTATATTGCAAACTAAACATTTTTTCTTAGAACAGAAGTTATTAAAGAGCTCTAGCATGGCTTGCGAGTCAAAGGCAGACTTGGCTGGCATACCTAGCTCCTCCCAGTGCCTTGTAATAGCATTGCGCTCAGCAGGCAGGCGCTGCAATAAGGCCATGGCCTGGTCTATGTAGCCCTGCTCATCTTTAGATTCACCGTAAGCTACTAGCAGCGGCACTATGGTGTTGATCATAATATTCTCGATGCTCGCTTTCCCAAGTCCAGGAATTCTGGCTTTACTGGGCTTAGCAAACCGGTAGTGTTGCTGCCAGTAGGCAGACTGGGTAATGGCTAATTGCTGATATAAATCTACGGGAGACGTATGGGTTAGTAAATAAAAAATGTGGGGGTGTTGGTGTAGTAACTGGGCCAGCTGTGCTATGCGAATGGTAGGGAAATTAGCTGGGCGCAATCGAAAAAACTTCCAGTGTATCGGATGCAGCTCATTGGTCTTGAGCTGATACTTATGAGCCAAGTAAGCGTATTCCTTAGCAAGTGTGGCCAAGTAATCATCGGGTACAGGAGTCGTTGATGCAAGCAGGCCTGCTTGCCCTAGAAGCAAGGCTTCTAGCTGTGATAAGTTCTTGACATGTTTGTTAATGATTCTCAGGGGTAGACGCAAGCTCAAGTCTAGCAAAGCACTACTGTTTACCTTGAAACCAAAGTTATAGGCCAGGAGCTGATATGCGGTCTCCTCCCAGTCTCCCTGGTTGTTGTCTAGCAGTTGATAGACCAAGTTGTTTTTGTGCGTCAGCCGTTGAAAGAAGGCTCGCTCTGACATAGCGGTCTTGATGATAGAATCTACTTGGGAGAATTGGCGGGCACAAGGAATGACAGTTTTATTGTGTACAAGCTCCTGATATTGCTGGAGTAGCTGTGGTACTACCCTGTCTTGCAGCACCAGCGTAGGCAAGATAGATCCGTCCTGCTGACGAATAGATCGGTCATTATCCCAGACTACATGGAGCACTACATTCTCGTAGGCAGGGTCTACTTGGTGCTTATGCTGGTGCCAGGAAGAAGCACAGACATGCAGCTCTACATGGCCATGCCAGGTGAGATTGTTGATAAGGATGCTGCTGTGCAGAAAATCTGGCCCTGCATGTGTATTGTGTGTACCAGGGTCTAGCACGGCCAGCTGATCGCCTTGGTGAGTACGCAGGTCTCGCTTATCGAAATACTGCAACTTCCAAACGTAGTATAGAAAATCTTCTTGCATAGACGGTTATCAGCTATCAGGGAAATTTTGCAGTTATGCCCACGTGTACCTAGCTACCCTGGTAGGTAGGCAGTCCTGTGGATTGCTAGGCGAGAATACCTTAACCGAGCTAGCAACCTGGCGGTTAGTTATTTACTTGCTTGCGCGCTAGGCTAGGCGCAAGGTAATTTTATGAAGCAGACGTAGCCGAAGGCGCCTGCGCCAAATTCTTCAGAAACAACTCTAAGCTATCCTCATCAGGCAGTAAGACCTCGCGCGCTTTGCTGCCTTCAAAAGACCCTACGATGCCAGCTGCTTCCAGTTGGTCAATCAGCCTACCTGCACGATTATAGCCAAGTTTTAACTTTCGTTGAATCAACGAAGTACTGCCTTGCTGGTGCATTACTACTAGCCTGGCTGCTTCTTCAAAAGCAGGATCTTTGCTTCCTCGTTCTGGCACTGCCGCCTCTTTGTCGTCTTCTTCATAAGCAGGTAGCAGGTAAGCTGAGTCATAGCCTTGCTGAGCACTTATATAGCCACAGATACGCTCAACCGCTGCGGTGTCTAGCAAAGGACATTGCAGCCGCACAAGGGCTGAGTCCATAGACAGCAACATATCTCCCTGGCCTACCAGCTGCTCTGCCCCACTTGTATCTAAGATAGTCCTAGAATCTACGGCAGAGGTTACCTTGAAAGATATGCGCACGGGAAAGTTGGCCTTGATGATGCCCGTGATGACGTTGACGGAAGGTCTTTGGGTGGCCAATACCAGATAGATACCAACAGCCCTAGCTAACTGCGCTAGTCTAGCAATGGGTGCTTCTACTTCCTTGCCAGCAGTCATCATCATATCAGCAAACTCATCGATCACCAGTACTATGTAAGGGAAAAATCGGTGGTCCCTGGCTGGGTTGAGCCTGCGCTGGACAAATTTCTCGTTATATTCCTTGATGTTTCTGGCACCTGCTTCCTTGAGCAGCTCATAGCGAGCTTCCATCTCTAAGCACAGTGAATGGAGGGTGTTTACCGCCTTGCTAGGCTCTGTAATAATCGGCTCTTCACTACCGGGAAGCTTGGCTAAGAAATGACGCTCTAGCTTGGCATACAAAGAAAATTCTACTTTTTTAGGATCTACCAGCACGAGCTTCAGTAGCGAGGGATGCTGTTTGTAGACCAACGAGGCCAGCAATACGTTGAGCCCTACGGACTTGCCCTGTCCTGTGGATCCTGCAATGAGCAGATGTGGCATACGTGCCAAGTCTGCTACTACCACCTCATTATCAATAGTCTTGCCCAATATAATGGGCAAGTCCATCAGACTCTCCATGAATTTGTCCGAAGCCAACATATCTCGGAGGGATACTATGGCTCGGTGCTTATTGGGCACCTCGATGCCAATAGTTCCCCTGCCAGGAATAGGTGCAATAATGCGAATACCTAGGGCAGCCAGGCTCAGTGCAATGTCATCTTCGAGGCTTTTAATCTTAGCAATTTTAATACCCGCCGCTGGCACAATCTCATAGAGCGTGACGGTAGGACCAATCGTAGCTTTGATACTAGCGATATCAATCTTAAAGTCGACCAAAGTCTGTACAATCCGCTCTTTATTCTGTGCTAGCTCCTCTGGGGTTACCTGAGGGAGTGTCTGGGCATGCGCATCTAGTAGATCCAAGGTCGGATACTGATACGATGCTAGCTCCAGCGTAGGATCATAATTTTCTGCCAGCCCTGTAAGTGCCTCCTGGCGTTCTTGCTGCCCGACCGGCGAAGGAGGAGGATCGGCACCGGTCTCGGCCGGGGATTGCTTGGTCGCCTTATCAGGCACTGTAGCGGTAGGGGTTACAGATAGCGCTAGGGAACTCGACTTGTAGGCAGCCTTACCCAGTAGGTCTGGATGGTTATGCGCTCCATCAGAGACCTGCAGCTGCGTAGCCACTGTGCCAGGCTGGCTTAGCTGTAGCCCTGATAAGCTTGCTAAACGATTGCTTGGCAGAAGGCTGCCATAGTAAACCAAAAAGATGAGTAAAGAAGTAACCAGCAGAACGAGGGTACCCCACCCTAGCCACCTATCAAACACAACACTTACCTGAAGCCCTAGCCCCCCGAGCACCGCATCAAAAAGTTTTGCTTCAGGCTTGCGCAGATTGGCGTAGCCCAAAGCTAGGTTTAGCCAAAGTATACCGAAGAGCGCAAACCCAGTGACCCTGTGCAAGCTGAGACGAGCGCCTAGCTTTTGATAGACTAGCCTATGGCCTAGAGCGTAGAGAGGAATGAGTAAAAAAAAGGCCGTTATCCCCAACCACCGAAAAACAAAATAGTAGGCAGCCATACCCCCTACCAGACCCATCCAGTTGTGGATAGCTACACCAGCTTCTTCGAAGCCTAGCTGCTGTACTGCCTCCATAGTACCCACGTGGGTACTACCGTGCAGGAAGTGAGAGACGAAGGCAATGCCTAGAAAAACAGTAGCTCCTTGCAAGAAGATGCCCAGAGCTACCTCAAACCGTCTAGCACCAGAGAAAGCTCCCGTAAAAGCGAACCTGGCGGGCTGCTTGTGGTCGGGGACCTGTTTTTTGTAAGTATGCTGAGGCATGATGGTAGAAGATGAGCCTGGTACGGTCCTTAAAAGCTATGTACAACAAAAAATTTGCCCCGAATACATAGGCTATGAGTATGAAAATAACCTAACGTAAGGCACGATCGCCTGTGTGGCTGGGGCTATGCTGTACGAAAGTAGGAAAAGCTGGTGAATTAGGAGCGTATCAGCAGTATCTTAGCTGCTGCTAAGCATCCCAAACAAGTATGTGGACGTGTATGCGTACTCATGAGCGAATGCCTCCGCATCCTACATTTAGCTATGGCAAGGACGAAGGTATGCCTGCCCTACGAAACACTGATGGAATACCCGAAGAATCAGTGTCAGTCCTCAAAGACTTCCAAAGGGCGCGCTGGGCGGTAGCCAGGCCAGAGAGCAGTATGACCTAGCTAAAAGGCACACAGGAGTGGGAGGCAGACACTTGCATAGAATACGATAGAAATATATCTTTGTAACAGAATTCCCCTAAAGTTCATAGGGACTAATCTAGAAGTTCATGAAAAGGCTAGCAAAAAGATTGAGAAGTAAAGCATTCTTCCCAGAGTTGATTCAGCCACTAAGCATAATAGTGCTCGCCAGCCTGGTTCATTTTGAGTGCGGTCAAGCCCTGAATAACAAGAATTCCAGCCTGATTCTAGAAATAACATCTGACATATCAAAATTACCTAACGAAGGTGCCGAGGCTTTCGTAGCCAGTGTCTCAAGAACCACGGTAGATCCTACTGGGTGCTACCTGGTAGCTATACAAGAGCTTACTTATGAAAAGGGAGCACAAAAACTGAGTCGAAAGGTAGATAGAATCATTCCTCTCGAAACCCTCATCGGTTCTGAAGAGATCAGTAGAGACGAAGGCGGCAAAATGATCAGCTTCGCGCTAAGGAATCACGAAGAAGAAGCTAGTACTAAAATGGTAGCCTACTCACTGTTGTGCTACATAGCAAACAATCAATTCGATTCCATAAGTGATCACGAGAAGCTTGAATGGTCTCTCATCAAAAATAGCTCTAAGGAGCATTTCGATACTTTTAGTTCGAGATTTCAGTCATGCTTTATGCATGCTCTGGCGAATACATTGACTGATAAACTCATCTACCCAGTGTGTAAAAGTTGTATATTTGAGCCTATCAAGAACCTCTTCTTCAAGCCAGCTAGTAGCGGTCAGCAAGCAAGAAGGTAGTCGTGCTAGTCAAGGACAAGGGTAAATAAAATTAGGTGCTTACATGTTCTCTCAAGGAAGGCCGGAGTAAACGTTGCCTACCCCCTCTTGGGGCGTTAGAGCCAAATTTTATCCTCAACAATACTGTCTACTATACTGGAGAGAAACAACTGGTAAGAATTTGTAATTTTTTCAACGTATACGCTCTATTGGATCTTGCCAGCAGTACTTCGCTAAGCAACAAACAACAATGGGAAAATTAACAAACAAGATTCCCGTCTACTGGAGGATCTCACAGCTACTGAGCGTAGTAGCTCTGTGCAGCCTGGGTTACCCTGAGTTATGCCAAGCTGAGGAAAAAGAACACAAGCTGATCCTGGAAATAATCTCCAACGTGTCAGTACCCCCTAGCGGAACTATCTGGGCAACCCTAGAAAATACCTCAGAAATAGTAATAGATCCTACTCGGTATACGATAGTAGTTACTGAAAGACTCGTTTACAGAAGTGGGAAAAAAGAAATCTATCGGACAACGCAACAAGATATTCCCCTGCAAAACTTACTAGGTTCCCAAGTGCTGTATATGCGTGAAATAAGTGTGAAGATAGTCAGCTTTGCTTCGAAGACTCGCCGAGATAGGGATAGCGGTCTTGAACTATTATCTTATGGCCTGCGTTGCCGCGTGGAAAATAACCAATCGCAGGTGGTCAGCAATGAGATAGTAAATACTGCGCTATCTGATAAGGCCATAGTACAACAAAGGGTGGATCGTGGATTGAGTCTTTTTGCAGCACTGCTTGGATGGTTCGTCGCAGAGAGCAACTTCAAATACCTCTATAGGCTTTATGACAGCGAAAAACAATTCTTTGAAGAGACTCGTAGCCTCATCACCAACGAGCGATACTACTACAAATTACTAGATGTAGAGGTCGGTGCGGATGCAAAAACAATTGCAAAGGCCTGGCGCAAGAAAAGTCGCGAGTATCACCCAGATAAACATCAATTGGCTCCTAAGGACCGTCAGGACGACTATAATGCTCGACAGCAAAAAATTAATGAAGCTCAGGGACAGCTAATAAAGCTAATCGATTCTTCCAAAACTTGGAGATATGACTGGCATGTGTGGCTCCTTAGATTTATCCCAACAAAGCGAAGAGAGGGACCTGCAGAAAATAACGAGAACAGCTCAAGACTTGCCCCAACGCCGCCGCCAGCGCTGCCTTTTAGGGATTCCCGGCCGAAATAGTGGCGAAAGTACTGACAGCTACTAGCCGTATCGAGGAAATATTCTCCATTGCCTTTAGCCCAGCGGCTGAGCCAGAATACACCTTCACTCTCCATCATAGTGGTGCCCGATAGTAGAAGGCTGTACAGCATGCGTAGACTGTGGCAGTGGCTTGCAAGCAAAACAATAGCATCCGGCTTTGGACACAGGATGCCACGGCTCCCTTAGAGTCAGCTTCGTGCGTAGATCAGAGAAGCTTAATGTACAGAACCAACCAACACTCACCTTCATGGACAGAGACAAGCTGATAGGCCTAACGCTGATCTTTGGCATCCTCCTTGTCTATACCCATTTTTGGGGACCTAGACCCGTACCCCAGACAGCTAGCGACCGCATTCAGCAACCAAAATTATCCGCTCCATCTCCTCATATAGGCGAGGATACAACCAGTATAACTCCCCCCTTCAATGGCGCGCTAGCACAGGCTAGACAAGAGCCAGCACGAGAGGTCGTACTAGAAAACCAAGATATTCAGGTAACACTGACTTCTCTTGGCGGTCAGGTAAAAGCAGTAACCCTCAAAAACTACCAAGACTACCAAGGCCAGCCCCTCGTACTACTGGATGGACAAAGCAGTGCCATGGGCTTCCGGTTTACTGCTGCTGAGGCCCAGGTCAATACCAATGCGCTACCCTTTGAAACAACAGACAAAGATCAGTATGTGGTAGGGGAAGCTGTAGGCCAAGCCACCTTTACATGGACGCTAGCACCAGGCCGATACATCCGCCAAATTTTTTCCCTTCCTAGCCAAGGCCATCAGCTTACCCAGGCGTGGGAAATAGTAGGACTGGAGAAGCACGTAGATGAGGGGCAGATTGATTTTGTGTGGCATGATCTCATTAAGCGGACAGAAAAAAGCATCAAAGCCTGCCGCAACAAAGCCACCATTAATTATTACCTAGCAAACCATACCTTCAAGCACCTGAAAGAGTATGCTACCAACACACAAGAACAAACCATACCAAGCCCCGTTCAGTGGATAGCCATCAAGCAACGATTTTTTACAGCAGGAATTATTGCTGAGGAAGCCTTTGTGCAGGGCGCTGTAGCACTCAAGCCTATGCCCCAAAGCACTACGATAGTCAAGGCAGCCCAAGTATGCCTAGCTCTCCCTCCTGCTGATCTGCAACAAGTCAGGAGTGGGAAGTTCACTTTTTACTTCGGCCCTAATGACTATCCACTGCTCAAAGGCGTTGCTCCAGGCTTTTCCAGAAACCTCTCCCTAGGATGGCCAGTTATTAAGTGGATCAACCAATACTTAATCATACCCCTCTTTACTTTCTTAGAACAGCACATTAGTAACTATGGCCTGATCATCCTCATGCTGGTCATCTTGATTAAGCTCTTATTACTACCCCTTTCTTACAGGTCTTACCTGGCTATGGCCCAGATGAAAGTGCTCAAGCCCACCCTAGACGCCCTCAAAGCCAAGTATGGTCGTGACATACACAAGGTACAAATGGAGCAGGTAAAACTGTACCGAGCAGTGGGACTGAATCCCTTAAGTGGCTGTGTCCCCTTGTTACTGCAGATGCCCATCCTGTTGGCCATGTTCAACTTTTTCCCCAATGCCCTTGCACTACGCCAGAAGCCCTTTCTATGGGCCCATGATTTATCAACCTATGACTCTATTCTCGACCTTCCTTTTACCATACCGGCCTATGGAAGTCACATAAGTCTATTCACTGTACTGATGACTGCTTCTACCATGCTCCATACTTGGTCTAGCAGTCAAGTAAGTGCACCAGAAGGGCCCGTAAAGATCCTATCATACCTGATGCCCGTTACGTTGCTGTTTGTCCTCAATGACTTCCCCGCTAGCCTGACCTTTTACTACTTTGTTTCTAACCTAGCTACCTTTGGCCAGCAAGGGCTCATCAAAAGGTTTGTAGACGAAGACAGCATCAGAGAAAAGCTAGCGGAGCACATGGCCTCGCATCGCAATGGCGCAAAAAGCCGGCTCCAAGCACGTCTGCAAGCAGCCATGAAAGCCAAGAGATCTCCCAAAAAATAATACAACCACAAGGGACATATTTGCCCAGCGCCAGTGTACCCCCGCCCATAGCAACCTAGAAATCGATTATTGGAGAGCTGGGGTCCCTGACAAGGTAGCCCCCAGGCCGAGGCGGGAGGGAAGAAGTGCTAAGCGAAGTCGCTTTTAGGGACTAGGAACTTGGTGAGCATGATGACTGTCTTAAGTTAGCGTGAAGTTAGGAATTTATCTGGGAACCTGGGCATGGCAGACTAAATGCTGGTGGAAGTTATGCATTTATTGGGAGGTTACAAAGGGCTAAGAGGTAAGCCAGCCCCTGTTGTCATCTTCTGAGTAAGTTTTTAACTTCGCTTTAAATACAGCTATTATGCTCAGTAAGCTTCTAGTAGGTTCGATATCCAAATGAACCGCGATCTCCTCGGTATGTATAAATTTGTAGCAAGGTGCTGATTGTCGCATTACGATCTAATGCTTAACTTTGCGGTAGAAAAGCATACAACCAAGCCCTTGCCCAAGCACCATGCCCACAAAAAACGTCAGCTTATCAGAACTTATTGCCGCCGAGTATCCCTATGGCTTTGAGAGCAACATAGCGGTCGAAACCGTGCCCAAAGGCCTAAGCGAGGATACTATTCGCTTGATTGCCGCCAAGAAGAACGAGCCTGGCTGGCTACTAGCATGGCGCCTCCAAGCTTACCGTCAATGGCTAACACTCCAGGAGCCCAAATGGCCCAATATTTACTATCCGCCTATCAACTACCAAGACATCATCTACTATGCAGCCCCCAAGCCTAAGCAGCAGCTCAATAGCCTAGACGAGATAGATCCGGAGCTCAGAGCTACGTTTGATAAACTGGGCATATCCACTACCGAGCAAAAACGCTTGGC
This sequence comes from Bacteroidota bacterium, assembly GCA_039029235.1. Classification (GTDB taxonomy): domain Bacteria; phylum Bacteroidota; class Bacteroidia; order Cytophagales; family Amoebophilaceae; genus JBCBRR01. Next base: position 17,412 of record JBCCGO010000007.1, read on the forward strand.
AGGCGTCGCTATGGATGTAGTCATGGACAGTGTATCCGTAGCTACTACATTCCAAGAGAAGCTGCACGAGCTAGGTATCATCTTCTGCTCTTTTAGCGAAGCTGTACAGTCCCACCCAGCACTCGTGCAGCAATACCTGGGCCAAGTAGTTCCGGCCCAAGACAACTACTTTGCAGCCCTCAATGCAGCCGTGTTTAGTGATGGCTCTTTCTGCTATATCCCTCCAGGCGTGCGCTGTCCCATGGAACTCTCTACCTATTTCCGGATCAATGCAGCCAATACAGGCCAGTTTGAGCGGACGCTGATTGTGGCCGACGAAGGGGCTTACGTTGGCTATCTAGAGGGCTGCACGGCCCCCATGCGCGATGAAAATCAGCTACATGCTGCCGTAGTAGAAATCTATGCTGCTAAAAATGCTGAAGTGCGGTACGCTACCATACAGAACTGGTATCCTGGCGACAAGGCGGGTAGGGGCGGTGTCTATAACTTTGTGACGAAGAGAGGACTTTGTGCCGGCGAAGACTCCAAAATATCTTGGACACAAGTAGAAACCGGCTCGGCCATCACCTGGAAATACCCAAGCTGTATTTTGCAAGGAGATAACTCGGTGGGAGAGTTTTACTCGCTAGCCGTAACCAAGAATAAACAGCAGGCTGATACGGGCACGAAAATGAAACACCGGGGTAGAAATACCAAGAGCAAGATTGTCTCTAAAGGTATTGCTGCAGGTCAAGGGCAAAACAGCTACCGCGGCCTCGTCAGCGTAGACAGGCAAGCTGAGCATACACGTAACTTCTCTCAATGTGACTCTTTGCTCTTGGGAAATCAATGCGGTGCCCATACCTTCCCCTACATCGACGTCAAGAACAAAACGGCCCAGATAGAACACGAAGCCACTACCTCTAAGATCGGGGAGGAGCAACTATTTTATTGCAACCAACGGGGGATAGACAACGAACAAGCTGTAGCACTGATTGTGAATGGCTATTGCAAAGAAGTACTCAGCAAGCTACCCATGGAGTTTGCTGTAGAAGCTCAGAAACTGCTCGCATTGACCCTAGAAGGAAGCGTGGGATAAGTTGGTTGCCCTAGCGACGGGCTGCCTGAGCAATTTTACTGACTGATAGATGGGCCCAGCCCTGGCGTTTCTGGCAGCACCAACAACCCCGACCCTAACACTTTATGTACCTGCTTTTGTATGCTAGTGCAACAAAACAACCATGCTATGAACCTTCCTACTCGCTATGATCCTAGCCCAGTAGCGCGCAAGTGGTACCAACACTGGTTGCAGCAAGGCTTTTTCAAAGTCCAGCCCCACGCTCATAAAAAGCCCTACGCCATAGTCATGCCTCCGCCCAACGTAACAGGTACACTACACATGGGCCATGTGCTTAACCATACCCTCCAAGATGCCCTCATCCGTAGGGCCAGGATGCAAGGCAAAGCAGCTTGCTGGGTACCTGGCCTGGACCATGCCTCTATTGCGACAGAAGCTAAAGTAGTGGCTATGCTCCGAGCAAAGGGCATAAACAAGCAGGACCTAACCCGAGAAGAGTTCTTGCGACATGCTTGGGCCTGGAAAAATACGTATGGAGGCCTTATCCTAGAGCAGCTTAGAGAGCTAGGAGCTTCGTGCGACTGGGAACGCACACGCTTTACCATGGAGCCTAGCTTAACTGAAGCCGTCCAGGATGTATTTATTCAGCTCTACGACCAAGGATACATCTACCAAGGGAAGCGGATGATTAACTGGGATCCAGTAGGCAGGACAGCCCTCTCGGATGACGAGGTGATTTACAAGACTGTAGATACAAAGCTCTACTATATCCGCTACTCCATAGTAGAGCGTGACCAAGAGGCAGTCGTTGCCACTACCCGGCCTGAGACCCTCCTAGGAGACACAGCCATCTGCGTCCACCCCGAGGATACCAGATATCAACATCTCCACGGAAAGACGGCCCTAGTACCGATCGTCAATAGACCCATTCCTATCATTGCAGATAACTATGTAGACCCCACCTTGGGCACAGGCTGCCTCAAAGTAACCCCTGCCCATGACATCAACGACTATGCCTTGGGCCAGAAACACCACCTCCCCGTCATCGACATCCTTCGCGAGGATGGTACACTCAGCCAGGCAGCACAATACTATGTAGGAGAAGATCGATTTGTAGCACGAGAAAAAATTGTCCAATACCTCCAAGCACAGGGACAGCTCGTTAAGACAGAACCCCATACGAGCAGTGTAGGCTTTTCAGAACGAACCGATGCCATGGTAGAGCCTCGTATCTCTACCCAGTGGTTTGTACGCATGCAAGCTCTGGCCAAACCTGCCCTCGAGCATGTACTAGCAGGCACTATCCAGTTCCATCCACCCAAGTTCAAGAATATGTATCGTGCATGGCTAGAGAATCTCCGGGACTGGTGTATCTCCAGGCAGCTATGGTGGGGCCAGCGCATTCCTGCTTTTTACTTGCCCGACGGAACCGCCATCGTAGCCAAAGACCCATCAACAGCCCTGGCCAAGGCAAAAACTCAAGCCGTCTATCAAGACCTTACCGTAGCAGACCTCCGGCAAGATGAAGACGTGCTGGACACTTGGTTTTCTTCTTGGCTATGGCCTATCAGCGTACTAGACGGATGGGAAGACCCGGATAGTGCCGCTATACAATACTTCTATCCTACCGAAGTCCTAGTAACTGCTCCAGAGATCATTTTTTTCTGGGTAGCTAGGATGGTCATGGCAGGGTATACCTTCCGAGGGCAGCCTCCCTTTAGGCACGTGTACTTTACAGGTATTGTCCGTGACAAGCTAGGCAGGAAGATGGCCAAATCGCTAGGCAATTCACCAGACCCCATAGCCCTCATCAAGAAATATGGTGCCGATGGCGTACGCATAGGTATGCTTCTAAGTACAAATGCAGGTAATGACTTGCTCTTTGACCTGAGGCACTGCGAGCAAGGAAGAAACTTTGCCAACAAGCTCTGGAATGCTTGCCGGCTTATAAAAGGCTGGCAAGTGTATGCCCAACCCCAACAAGAAAATCACACCACAGCTATTCAGTGGTTTGAAGCCCGGCTCAACCAAGCATTGGAAGCTGTAGAGGCACATTTTGAGAACTTCCGGATCTCAGATGCACTCATGGCTACTTACAAACTAATATGGGATGACTTCTGTGCCTGGTACCTCGAAATGGTAAAACCTGCTCCTAGCCAGCCTATTACGCCCAGCACTCACGAAGCCACCACCAACTTCCTAGCCAGGCTACTGAAACTGCTCCATCCCTTCATGCCCTTCATCACCGAAGAGCTATGGCACCGCCTACAAGTCCGTTCAGCCCAAGACTGCCTTATCGTAGCCCCCTGGCCACAGGCCCAAGGTTATGACCCATCTATACTAGACCAGGCTGCTGCTGCCTTTGCGCTCATCGTCCAAGTCAGAAAACTAAGAATCCAAGCCAGGCTTAAGCCCAAGCAGCCATTATCACTATACAGCAACCAAAGCCTACCACCCTGGCTCATACAATTTGCACCCTACGTACAAAAACTCGCCCATATTACCCAAATCGCCGTCAATAATGCCATACCCCCAGAGGAGATGAGCTTTACTACACAAGGACAATCATTCTTAGTCCCCCTAGAACATCCGCTAGACCAGGCACAAAAGCAAGAACGCCTACACCAAGAACTTACCTATTACCAAGGCTTCCTAGCTACTATCCTAGAAAAGCTCAATAACCAGCAGTTTATAAAGCATGCACCCCAGCCAGTGGTAGCCCTAGAGCGTAAAAAGCAAGCTGATGTTACTGCCAAGATTGCCCTGCTCCAGCAGCGGCTAGCTCAACCTGAGTAGTCGCTGGCAGGTAGAGCATAAAAGCCCCTTAGGTACGATGGTAGCAACAGCCTACATAAAGCCTACCATGGATGGTGCCATCTGTCGCCAATCGTCCCCATACTATAAATGTCAGTATGGGCAGGAGCGTGGCGAAGGCTCATTGCCCAAATGGCATATACGATGTCCAAGATCTCAAACTCAAAAAGCTATCGCAAAGCCTTGCTGACCACAGCGCTCGAAGCCCTAGCAACTTATCTACCCTACAGTACTAGCAGGGGAGCGGGTAGGGGGCTAGCAGCCCAATGAGCATTTGTGGCAACACCCAGACAAGCAGCAGAAAAAAATGAATGCCTACTGCAAGCAAGCCTTAGTACTAACATTCTCTTACAACCTTCTGCCTGGCCAAGAAACCCTTACTAGCGTCTCATCAACCAGGTTCCTCCAACTAAAAATTGGGCTGGCAAGCGCTGGCATTTCCTATCTTTGGCACATATATTGTTACTGTACAGCTAGTAACTATGTTCAACGATAAACAAGGAGGTTAGTATGACATTCATGAAGCCAGATCAGCGTAACTTACTGCCTAGCTTCTCCAATATTTGGGACGACTTCTTTAGAAGTTCTATTGCAGACTTTGCTAGCCGAGGAGTAGGTACCAGTCTACCGGCAGTCAACATCGAAGAAAAGGCTGATAAATTCTTAGTTCACCTAGCAGCACCTGGTATGAAGCGCGAGGACTTTAAGATAGAAATAGACGCTGACCCATTGCATCATAAGGATGTACTGTCTATATCCGCAGAAAAAGAGGAAAAGCACGAAGAGAAAGACCAGGCAGGCGAGTTTACTAGAAGAGAGTTCAGCTACCAAAACTTTAGCCGAACCTTTGAGTTTGGCAAGCCTATCAAGGCTGATGCAGTAGCAGCTAAGTACGAAGATGGCATCTTGACTATCCACCTACCTAAGCACGAAGAAGCACAAGTGAAGCCTATTAGGCAGATTGAGGTGCAGTAGGTAGCGATGAAAGGAGAGAGAAGAGAGGTATGAACATACCTCTCTTTTTTTGTTCCACGCAGTTTGGTTACGTAGTATCGGTGAAGTTCCCGTATTCAGTAACCAAATCAGACCATATTGGGTAGTACATTAATTATCTCTTTTGCTGCTTTACTAATGTTTCCGCTAAAAATCTTACCAAATCTTTATTGTTCTTATCTTGTGCTGCTACCTGTATCAGCGTCTTGTCTTGCTTAGGATCTTTTATACTGATATTAGCTCCGCTTTGAGCTAATAGTTTCACAACTTCTATCTTTCTAGCATCAAGAGCTAACATTATTGGTGCCCTTCCCAAAGAATCTTTTGCATCTACATCAGCTCCGTGATCAACTAATAATTTTGTGATCTGGAATGAAATATCGGAGGGGATATTTGGCAATACTGCCAAGTGTAACGGTGTTAAGTTATTTGGACCATGTTCCTGGCCTATGTCAGGTTGATACTGAAGAATGAATTTAACATAGGCCACATTCTTTTGGAGGATAGCATGATGTAGCGATGAATTGCCTAGCTTGTTCTTTATATTCATATCAGCTCCATTATCAATTAAAAATTGTACAATTCTGGGGTTATTCTGTATTAAGGCATAGCTAATCGCCGTTAATCCGTCATCATCTTGTGTATTAATATCAGCGCCACAAGCAAGTAACGTTTTTATTGCCTGCGTATGTCTTATCTCTGTAGCCAATTGTAACGGGGTTGATTTGAAAATTTTATCTACTGCATTAATGTGAAAGGGAATCCCATCCAAGAACCGTCCTCCTATTTTTAGCAAAGTAAACATATCTCCCAAACGAGGACTAGAACTTGCAACGTCTCGGATGAATTCATCGCTAATTTCTAGTGCTGTTTGATCAGTATCAGCACATCGACAATTGAGGCTTGCGCCAGCAAGTAGGAAATATGCTATTACAGAATGCAATGCTATGTGTCTATAGAATTTCATACTAGATTTTATTACTAAATCTTAAAGCCAAAAACCGAAATAGATTAAGCTTAAATAAGCCCTGCGCTTTTCATGATCTACAAGCTAATTATTGCGCTTCACTATCCCTAATAGTTGTGCGATATAGTGTGCAAAGATGAGTCCGCCGCGATAGAAACGGTTCTGAATAAAAAAGAGTGTACTCTACAGCGGGGAAAGTACCTGTAGACGAGCACCATGAATGACAAGGAAGAACATGAAAACTTTTGGTGAAGTAGCTGCAGTATTGATTGTAATTACCCCTTATCAGATCGTGAACTTTGAATAATAGCGCGAATGCGAAGAGGCAATCGACCGGTGGATAGAACTAACCAAACAAGTAGGGAAGGGTATTGGTTGCCAAACCGTATGACTACATAACCCATATTAAAAAAGGACTGACACAACTTCCCATCAAATGTTGTGAGAAGGCACTCGTGAAGGTCGTCCATATTGATCGCAACGAAACTTCAACCATCATCCAACTACTCGAAACTGAAGCTGTTCAGAATCAGGACGCAACCGTTCGCTGAGCTGCCATCAAGGCTCTTGGGAAGACACTTGAAGCTCTCCCTCAACAAGATTCAGACATTAGCCAGCAAGCAGCTTCTCATAGCTGCGAGAGATGAGGAGTCTTTGGTTCAAGATAACGCCATCTGTGTCCTTAAGAAGGTTTCTAGTCGTATCTCCTCGAGAGCTATTGAGCTGAGCAAGATCCTAGGTTTATTCCCTACATTACAACTCGACTCCACCATACAACCCCCTCGTTGCCAAAAGCCCCAGGCAGGTCCCAAACTTGGTAGCAGTCTCAGGCAGTAGTGAAATGCTTCATGGGCTGTATCAAAGCTGAAGCAGGTCAAGCTGAGAAAGGGCTTGAATACCATAAGCAACACCTAAAAAGGATCCAAAACCTCAACCTGGACGACAATCCTGGCGTAGCTCGGGCCCTGAACAATGTAGGGATAGCCTATGAGCGCTCAGGCGACGATGAGCAGGCCCTACAGTGCTTTGAGGAAGCTCTTCACGATGTGGGACACCGCTACCAGGGCAATCATCCTCATGTAGCTGCCTCCCTCAACAATGTGGGGATATCCCATCACTATTTAGGCAATTACGACAAAGCTCTTAAGCACTATACAGCCGCACTCAAGATACGCCAGGTTCTCTATCCGAGAAATCATCCCTGTGTAGCTGATTCCCGGGCCAAGGTGATACTAGCCTGTCACGCCTTAGGAAGCTATCACGTAGCCATCAGTTTTATAAGTGGAAGAGGGATTAGGTAGCTGACTTTAGCACAACGCGATTAACTATCCCAAGGCTTGTCGTCTCCTAGCAGACAATTGGAGATCGTTGCCGCGTTGTTACTTAGCCAGGAGTCAAAGTCCTGCCATACTTCAGCTAGCTCTACAAAAAACCTCTTGAACTTAAAAATTGATTAACTTACTGGGCAGAAGATTCATCAATTTATCATTTAAGAGCTATTAGCATTATGAGGCAACCCAGATTTCCCATCCAGAGCCGGCAAAGCTCGACTAGCCTATTATTGATAGTGTGGCTGCTTACAAGCTGCAGCCCGAATATCACACTGGCCGCCCCTGGTACCGAGGAAGCAATGATGCCATCGACCAGCAATACTTCTTGCAACCTTACGCTAGATAGAAAAGAAGAAGGCTCCTATCAAAAATCCAGACAACAGTCGCAAGAGCTAGTTGATCAAGCACCGTACTGGCCAGTACGATACCATAACTACCTCCCCGAACAAATCCCAAGCCTGCCTGGAGACCCCAAGCCAGATCTTGAAAGTAGCTTCAGACGCTTATGGAGAGGCTTCAATAGTCAAGAGATGGAGAAAAAACGTGTGTTGCAAAGGTTCTTCAAGCAAGCAGTTGCAAATAACGATGTAAAAGGACTATCCAAATTAATGCAAGAAAATATTGAGGAGTTAGGTGAGCTGTGTGAATCACTAGAAGTAAGCCTGTTAAGGGCAACCTTACCACAAACAGCAGATACACTGTTGACTTGGGGAGTAACACACAACAAGTATGAGCTTGTCAAATTTGTCATCGAGGAGGGAAGAGCACATATTACAAACAATCTAGGTGATTGTCGAGGGCAAACAGTTACCAAGATAGCTGCTCAAAAAGGCTACCAAAAACTATTTAGGTTACTAATCGATAATGGAGTAGACGTGGACACACGCAATATAACGGCTTTTATGAGTGCCATTATTTGTGGGCAATATAGGCTAGCCCGTATCATGGTAGGTCTTGGAGAATATCGATTAGAGCAACGCAATAAAAATGGAGATACACCACAAGACTGCCTAGACGAAAAACAATTTTTCCTAGAAATATCGGGGGATAAAGAAGATAAGGAACAAAAAGAAGCTTTAGAAGCACTGCTTCATCGAAAAATTAAGACAATGAAAATGAAACAGAACATTCTCGGAGAGAGCCAACCTTTATTGGAGGAAGAACAACATACTTTACAGAAAAAAGAGCAGTAGCTTTCACAAACATATTAACGTCAAATACTATGAAAAACTTACGCGTATTGTTTTTAGTCGGATCTTTTGTGATGTATTGTATAAAAAACTCGGCAAGCCTGGCTGTTACATCAATACAAGAAAGGGCTGCAGAATATATTCATACCTAATGGTAATTCTATTACTTATGCGGGTCTAGAAGATTGGCTTAGTGGGAATGGTCAAGGTCTCAGAGCAAATATCAATGCGGGCGACGAAAGGGGAGAAACAGTACTGCATAAGCTACTAAAGAAACAAAACGTTCAAGTTTCCATTGTTTCCCTGTTACTACAGCGTGATGCCAATGTTTTAATGGTAGATAAAAATCAAAGGACACCTCTAGACGAGGCTTTAGAGAAAGCACAAGATAATAAGGCGATGTTTGACCTACTCTTCGCAGAAATATTTCTAACCCACCCAAGGCTAGTGGAGGTTTCCCAAAGCAGACAAGTGCGTGCATTCAACCCAAATGTAAAACTCATAGATATAGATTCAGCTCCTACCAGTGTTAGACTAAAACCTAAACTTGATAACGGCGACCCTAGATATAACTATCAGTACTACCAGGACCTGATAGCTAGATTAAAAGCAGTATTGAAGTACTATGATATTAGTGTCGACGTATTACAAGATATTATTGATTCGCTTCAGGTAGGAGAGGTCAGAAATCGTGGTTCTATACAGCGCCATATTAATCTGCTCCAAGCCTATATTCACGTCAATAATTTGAAAGTAACCCCAGAAGATTTACGAAGTTTCAACATTAAAAGTAGCTTTGAGTTGTTAGGGAATAACGTAAATCTATTACATCTAGCAGGTGATCGAAGAAACATTAGGCTAGCACGCTGCATCTGTGCCCAAATCTATGTTCCGTGGGTTTTGTATTTTTTGAGCAGGACACCTGGTACTGGGATATGGAGAGATATGTATGACAGCTTGAAGTGTGATGAAATTCAACGAACGATCAACAGATGGTATCGGCGATTCTACATATACAAGTGCATTAGCAACAGCAGTAGCAGTGGTATGCTCAGTAGGCCCAGGTACTATGAGCGCTTATCTAGGAGGTTTAATACTTGAAAAAACATAGATTCTCCCTAATAAACCGCAGCACTCCCTAGGGACTTAAGCCGGTAGCATCACTGATAGCTTGAACACTATACCCTTTGAAGTATCTTACGTGTATTATCGAGCTTCCCCCTCGCGTCTGCTCTTTATCCTATGTAGCGCCATTATTACATACGTGCTTGCAAATAGATAGCTGAGCTTAGCGATAAAGATGGTGGCCGTTTTAGTGCTGTACCGCTCTGGAACACCGAAGACACTCCCCAGGCCTATTCCCCCAGCTTCTCTCTGAGATACTGGGCCGTATAGTTATCCTGTAGTTGTATCATTTGCTCAGGCGTGTCACTAAAGACTACTTCTTCTCCCTTGGCCCCTCCTTCGGGACCTAGGTCTATACTCCAGTCCGCACACTTGCAAGGAATCTATTCTTCTCTCAAATGCACCTACGATTCTTTCAACACGAGGCTCATCTTCTAACAAATTATCAAGTAGGTTTCAGTTAGTCCACGATGCTGGATCTTCTAGTACGGCAGGCAGCGTTGCTGTTTCATCGAAGGGGAAGTAGCCAGTCCTCAGAGCTGCAGCTGCTACTCATTCAACTTTTTCCAGTCAAACGCAAGGCTCATTTTCTGGTCAACCGCCGAGCAATTCTCTGAGGGTCCAGGGTGCTGAGTTTTTTCATGCAGCAGGAAGTGTTGCTACTTCATCGAAAGGGAAGTAACTAACCCACAGAGTTTTACCAAGTAGTTCTCAACTAGTCCAACAGCTTCTCTCAGAGGACGAAGATGAACAAGAGCATGCACGTAGATTTCTCTCTGATCACAAATACAAAGGGCTCTGTAGCAATATACTGTCTTTTATGGCAGCTGAAGTGAGTATAATCGGAGAAGTTGAGGAAATACAAACGCTTTTAGGTCTCCTATAGAAAGACAAAGAAATAGTCGGCTTGCAGTATCTACTATTTCGTTGTGGATGATGGCTCTTAGCTTAGGAGGAAGTTGAGGAGGGCATGGCGAGGTTGGAGGAGAAGTGCCAGGTGTAATCCTCACTACAGAGATGGTTCCGAAAAGGCCTCGAATATGTTCGGGGAGGTAACAACAGGGAAGGTGACAAATTGCTGGCTTTACTCACAGATTTGCTGAAAGCCTTCTGGGCTATAGCCAGCTATACCCCAGAGTTATTCCGGCCGCTCTTCGATTGAGGACAAGAGTCAGAATGAAGTGGTTTGACGAGCTGTCATCGGGACCCTAGCAAGGGTGACTGAAGCCGCTCCTGGACAAGCTCCAAGCATCATCCAGACAACTACGTCAAACCCTCAATCGCGATTCGAGTGCAGCTGTTCGACAAGCTGCCGTTGAGGCGTATCTACGAATCATTTAGGGATCAGTATATAGTGTATTCGAATACTTGCGCTAGCAAGTGAAGCAATAGATCTGAGACCAGAATGTCTGTAATGTTTGATGCTATATAATTAACATTATGTTAAGTAATAATAATGACATGCTGCTTAGAAACTTGCAGCCACGTCATTCTTTGTGTCGAGTAAAAAATATTACCCCCTCCCCTCCCCTACCCTATCCCCAGCATACCTACCCAGACTATCCAGCAGATTTCTTAGATTGCCTCGCAGCCATGTCATCCCTTGTGTCGAGCAAAAAATAATACCCACTCCCCTACCCATCCCCAGCATACCTATCTAGACTATCCAGCAGATTTCTTAGATTGCCTCGCAGCCATGTCATTCCTCTACCTATTCGCCGGTCTTATAGCAGGTGCTATGCTCACCTGGATAGCTACTGCCAGGCTATATGCCCACAGGCAAGCATTACAAATAAAACTAGAAATCACCCAGCAGCAGCTAGCAGAGACCACCGTTGCCCTGGACCAAGCGCATCAACAGAGCCTACAGCTGACAACGAGCCTAACCAGGCTAGAAACGATCAATAGCAGCCTTACAGAGAAGTTGGCGGAGCAAAAGCAAGAGGTAGCACAAATAGAAGAGAAGTTGGCCATTCAGTTTAGGAACCTGGCCAATGACCTCCTAGAAGAAAAAAGCCAAAAATTTACAGATCAGAATAGAACCCACCTCGAGCGTCTTCTGAAACCCCTGGGCGAGCGTATCCAAACGTTTGAGAAACAAGTAGCCGAGACCAATAAGGAAGGGTTAGCACGTAACGTAGCCTTACGAACAGAAATCAGTAAATTACATGAACTCAATGCCCAGATTACGAGAGAAGCTGCCAACCTCACCAAGGCCATCAAAGGAGATACTAAAATCCAAGGCAACTGGGGCGAGTTTATCCTAGAAAGTATCCTAGAAAAATCAGGCCTCGCCAGAGACCGAGAATACACCCTGCAGCCCTCTTTTGTAACCGAAGAAGGTAGGCGTCTGCAGCCGGATGCCATTATCAAACTTCCCACCAAGAGAAACCTCATCATTGACGCTAAAGTTTCGCTAGTCAACTATGAGCAGTTCTTTAATACAGACCATGAAGCAGAAAAGCAGCTCCAGCTCAAGCAACACCTGCAGTCTATCCGAAAGCACATCAAAACCCTCAGTGAGAAAAACTACCAGACACAGTACGACCTCCTAGGGCTGGACTTTGTGTTCATGTTTATTCCCCTAGAGTCCGCCTTTAGCCTAGCTGTGCAGCACGATCCTGCGCTCCTCAACGAAGCTTATGAAAAAAATATCGTCATTGTCTCCCCTACTACCTTGATTGCCACTCTACGAACCATCGCCAACATCTGGAAGCACGAGTACCAGAACCAGAACGCACTCGAAATCGCCCATCAGAGTGGAGCCTTGTATGATAAGTTTGTAAGCTTTGTAGAAGACCTCAAGCAGATAGGTAAGCAGATAGATACTACCCATAAAGTATACACAGCAGCGATGAAAAAACTGTGTGATGGTAGAGGCAACCTGGTCAGAAGTACACACCAAATCAAGGCATTAGGTGCTAGAACCAGCAAAACAATGGATCAGCAACTCCTAGACCGTGCCTATACTCAGCCGCCAGAAGAACCTAAGCAGTTGCCCAAAGACTTGTAGGGGAGCAAGGCAAGCAAGCAGATACTACTATGCTGCTACTACTTGGAAGGAAAAAGGATGGACTACCTCCTTGTGTAGGGTAATCATGGCTTGATGGACACCCAACGTTTTGGCAGTGGTTTCAAAGTGAATGTCTTTACGATCTATCCAGATACCCTGCTCTTGGAGCGCTTCGGCAAGTTTTGAGGCAGTGACCGATCCAAAAATTTTTCCCTGCTCTCCAGCTTTAGCTGCTACTACGACCGTAAGCTGGTCTAGCTGAGCGGCTATCGCCAGTGCATCTTGCTTGCGCTTGGCTACCTTGTGGGCAGTTTGTCTGGCATTCTCCAATGCCACCTTCTTGTTAGCCGCACTAGCCACCATAGCCAAGCCCTGCGGAATCAGATAGTTTCTTCCATAGCCAGGCCTCACTGCAACCAGGTCATTTTTGTAACCCAGCCCTTTAAAATCTCTTTTCAGGATCACCTCCATCATAGACACACGTACACTTACTTGAGGTTATCTGCCACATAGGGCAGCAATGCCAGCTGCCTAGCACGTTTGATAGCTTTGCTTACTTTTTTCTGGTACTTGAGGCTATTGCCCGTAAGGCGGCGGGGGAGAATTTTGCCTTGTTCGTTCACAAACCTCATCAAGAAATCTGTGTTCTGATAGTCTATATACTTAATGCCATACTTTCTAAAACGGCAGTATTTCTTACCCGAAGGCTTCTTACGGAGAGCCTCATTAGATAAAGGCATACCCGCGGGCTTCCTACGGAGAACCTTATTAGATAAAGTCATGTCGTAGCTCCTTATTCAGTTTCAGTCTGCGAAGCAAGATCACTGGGCGACTGACTCAGATCGTAGTCAACGCGATCTTTAGCCAGTATCATACTCATATAGCGCAGTACCCTGTCTTCCTGATTAAGTATACCAATGAATGCATCCCGAATCTCAGGACGGGCCTTGTACTCAATCCGGTGATATATCCCCATATCCTCGGCTTTGATAGGATAAGCCATAGGCCTAAGGCCTATGGCTTTCTCGCGTATTATCTCAGCTCCCTTTGCTATCAAAAAATTCCTAAACCTATCAATGATACCTGTAGCCTCTGTCTCACTTAAAACAGACTTTAAAATAAATGTTGTTTCGTAGTATCTTGTCGGCATACAGTAGTAATTTTTAAAAGCTTTTGGCAAAGCTATAATAAAATCGTTTTGAAAGCAAACTTTTATTTCGTGATTAACCATCCTATATGCAAGTCAACATAGCACTATCCTGGCGAAAGTACTTAGAGGAAGCGTTTCAGCAACCCTACTTCAAAAATTTAGCCGCCTTTGTCAAGGCAGAATATCGCCACCATACAGTCTATCCGCCCGGTAAGCAGATCTTCCGTGCTTTTGATTTCTGTAGTTTCGAAGCTACCCAGGTCATCATCTTAGGGCAAGACCCCTACCATGGGCCACGGCAAGCCAATGGTCTGTGTTTTTCTGTGAACGATGAGGTACCAATACCCCCCTCCCTACTTAACATCTTCACAGAGATCCGTCACGATATAGGCAAGCCAATCCCTCCCCATGGCAACCTGGCAAGGTGGGCACAACAAGGGGTATTGCTGCTCAATGCTACCCTGACTGTACGGGCCAGAAAACCTGGCTCCCACCAAGGTAAAGGATGGGAAAACTTTACCGATACCGTCATTCGTATCATATCGCACCAGAAGGAACACGCAGTTTTCCTACTGTGGGGTGCTTATGCGCAGAAAAAAGCAGCACTCGTCGATGCTAGCAAGCACTTGGTCCTCCAAGCAGCCCACCCCTCACCCTATGCTGCTGATCGCGGCTTCTTTGGCAGCCGGCATTTTAGCAAGACGAATGATTACTTACGTACGCATGGGTTAGCACTGATCGATTGGTGAGCTTATATAGCATCAATAGCCTGACAAGTCTTGCAGCTCCCAGAAGGAGCCATCGATACAGCCACGCAACGGCAAGCCAGCTGCCTCGCTTCTAAGAAGCTGCCGACTATTGTTCAGGCCATACTGCCTAGGGGTTGCTGAAGTTTTTTGTATCAGCACTAGCTACCTACCTCAGGACGCTCTATAGACGGTAGTGTCTCCAAAAAGTGTGTATAAAAAAGGATAAGAGCCGATCTTAAGGATTATTTCTAACTTCGCATTAAATACAACTATTATATTTATTAAGCTTCTAGCCCCTAAAAATGACTTTGCTTAGAACTTCTCCTCCCCCCGACTTGGGGAGTGCTCGCTAAGTACTGTTTTAAACACCAGCAATGTTTAAGTGGGTTAAGCCCAAGCCTTTGGTGCGGATGGAGGGACTCGAACCCCCATGCCTTGCGGCGCTAGATCCTAAGTCTAGTGCGTCTACCTATTCCGCCACATCCGCAGGTAAGAACGCTAAAGTACGTGAAAGAACAACAATATCCATATTTGAAATCTGTCTCTAGGTATTATCTGGGGCCTAACCTAGCAAAGTTACCAATAAAACTGTTATAGCTACTACCCCATCCGCGCGACCACGCTACAAAGAAATCCCGTGAACTTATCTAGAAGATCTAGCCTGCTGGCTATTTAGATTCGTATTTGTTGAAAAAACCTACTGCCGTATATTTAGGAGCAGGGCAGAAGAGTTAGCGAGTATTTCCCCCTAGCCTAGCGGAGTGTTAACTCAATATTGCTTTATTATGTTAGCAACGCTCAAATGGCTTAATTCCCAACATTGTCCATTGTCTCCGAACTTCTTGTACATGGCAGCCGTAGTCAACCCAACAAAAACAGCTCTTATGAAGGGGTTCAGCGTTGTAGGAGTATATCATTAACCCTCCCCAGACCGAGGAGGATTTCTATGGTTTATGCAAGAGCATGGGCGTAATTTTTTTGATGGCGCCTATTATCTCGTACACAAGCAAACACCCGTAAAATGAGCTTATTCCTCATCGCATTGATCACCGACATCTTGTGCTTACCTGCTGCTACTTTGCGTTCATAGTAGGCCTTGAGATCGCCGGCCATACGAATAGCGCTTAGAGCGGCCAGGTGAAAGAGTGCCTTGCTCCCTTTATTGGCTCGGTGACTGACACGACTACGCGAGCGGACACTACTCCCTGAACTGTACTCAAAAGGCGCTACCCGACTATAACACGCATACGCTTTCCCGGCTTTTATGCTTTTAAACTCATTATTGTTATTGGGCTGTGAACTTGGGGAAAAGCCTTCAGCTTTTCCCCAAGTTCACAGCCCAATAACAATAATAGTTACTTTTAAATAGTACAAACCTAAAGGAGCGGGAAGGTCTGGGAGCTCCTGGAAGGTGGCCCCAGGCGCTGGAGGGAGGGGGAGAAGGTCTATAGGTCGTTGGTGGGAAGATACATGAGGGCAATAGACAGGAAGGCGGTCACGCCACCTCTCTGTCTTGCTGTGACTGCTTGGTTTGTGCAACTACAGGCTAGCTAGGTCTTGCTTACTCAGGCCGGCGGCTTGCTCGACTGCATCTACGCCTAGATGTAGGTTGTGGAGCATCGTCCTAGCTATTTCCAAATTTCTGGTTTGCATACCTTGTTGTACGAGTTGTTCGCCGTATGTCATGATGATCTCTTTTTTGTCTGTCAGTACTGCTTCAATAAAGCTATATACCTGCTTACCTACTTCTTGATTCTTTAAGGATACTGCATAGTGAAGCATGGCCGAAACG
>JBCCGO010000008.1:0-24874 GCA_039029235.1 Bacteroidota bacterium
AGAAAGTGTCATGCGGAGTTTTGATCTTCTTGTTCATGGAGAGCTATCGTTTCGGTGCTTGTAGATCCAGCAGGTAATAAGTTGCTGACTGGCTTTGCGGGGAAGTTAAAGCATTTACCCAGAAGATGATACAGATGAGTAGGAGAACTGCAACTTCAGCTTCCCCCTTACAGCAGCCCTAGTGCGAGGGAAGGTCTGGGGGCCCCTCTCGAGGTGGTCCCCAGGGCGAGGAGGGGGGGCAGGAGCGGGGTAGGCTGGAAGGATGCGCTCTTGGAGGGGAATGTACACTTTTAGGCATTATTAGGACACTTTTAGGTCGTTTTGGCCACCCCATCGGCGGGACGCAGTTCCGCCGATGGGGACCTAGGCCGCCGACCAATGGCCCAATGACCAACCTAGGACGCACCAATGATCCAAGGCCCAATGTCCTAAAACTTCCGGAGAGCCGAAACGCCGAGGCTGTCGTGGGCACAGTTGCTGCTGCTGACATGGAGGCCCGCCGAAGAGAAACCCCCAACAATCAGAGGATCGCCATCTTTGTCTTTGTCCCTGCAACGTGTGTACGTCAAAGGATTATCGCTATACAAGCGCTCCCCACTCCTGACGTGGTGCAGCAACAGCACCACCGCTGCCTCTAAAGCTCCGGGCAGCTCATAGTCCAGGCCCGTACGATTCGCATGGTCCACCACCAGCTGGCATTGGCTATCATAGTTCTTATACTCGCTCTCTGGAAGCAACCTCCGCGTCATCAAGACCCAGTACGAACGGCCTGGAGCTTGATGCCCTACCGCATTGCGGACATAACTATGATAATCACGATACTTAGCCCCATAGCCGCCGCCTCGGGGAGACTTGATCAGCTCGCCCAGATAGTCTAGCGTCAATGGCTTGCCATTCACTCGCTCCGGGATCAGCACTAGCAAGTGCGTATCCTTTACCTGCTTCCCTGGCCAGAAGGGACAATCGCTATCTAGGATCTCCACTATATCGGAGGGCAACGCAGGCTCAGCACCTACATCGCCAAAATAACGCTCCCACACCGTTTTATCAATTTTATCAATATCGCTGCCGCCTAGTGAAGTTGAGGGAAAGAGAAAATGGCAAGCACCGCATGAAAGCAAAAATCTCAGGAGCAGTAATCGGGATAAGGTTCTTGATAAGTATGTGTACATGGTCAGTGGGTTATCAAGCGTTGTGTAGCATTGGGTTCTACAAAACTAGCCTTCTTGGCTAGAGAAAAGCAAGCTTAGCTGTGGCCTATTTCACAAGTGCATTGCAGTCTGGCGGTTGGCCTCTGGCGAAGCTACCAATTTACTGAGAAGCTACCCATGGTGAACTAAGTTTTTAACCCGCGCCAGGTCGGCGTGTAGCCCGACAAGCAAGGCATGAAAGTAACTTCCACGCCAGTGGGTGAGTAATTTAGTGCGAAGTTAAAAATAACTCCTAAGATCGGTCCTGATCCTTTTTTCATACACACTTTTTCGGGACACTGCCCCCCTTTGGGCGAACACACTAAGGTTGCTGAGGGGGTAAGACTAGCCCCTTGCATCATCTTCCAGTAAACTCGTAACTTCCACGCAAAGTCAGCTAGCACCCTCAGTTTCCCAATAAACTCGTCACTTCGCTCCTCGATTCAGCCACTATGCTTACCAAATGTTACACAACTATCTCTCCTGGCAGAGCAACGCGGGCTAGTGCAGCAGTACGCAGCGAGGAATTTCCCCCACACATGGAATTTAGGTGAGCTGCCACCTATTTCTAGGAGATTGGAGCTACCTAGAACTTCTCCCCAAGTCGGTCCAGGCGGCGAGCAAGTGCGCTTTACCTACCGGATAGGACAATGGCACGTTCAAGTGCTATCTAGTATAGGCGATCTCTCTCGCTAGTCAGTGCTGCCTGTCGTGTGTAGGGGGTGGTGGCACCGAAACCAATGGGTTTTGTCTAGGAATGTGGGAGCGGGGTAGGTCTCTCGGCACAGGGTAGTAGCTCGCCAGCACCTAGGTTGGAAGTGGCATCCTGTAGGAGGGGATAGGGGGCTGGGTATATCGCCGCGTAGGATAATCCGCTCTCGCTTGCGGTCAGGGGCTGGGACAGGGATGGCAGAGAGTAGTGCCTTGGTGTAGGGATGCTGGGGATTTTGATAGATAGCCTTAGCTGGGGCCATTTCAACGATCTTGCCTAGGTACATCACAGCTACTTGATGTGAAACAAATTCTACTACGTTCAGGTCATGGGCAATAAAGAGATAGGTGAGCCCTAGGGCTTGCTGTAGGTCTAGCAGTAGGTTGACCATCTGGGCCTGGATGGAGACGTCTAGGGCTGAGACCGCTTCGTCACAGACGATAAACCGAGGGCTGACAGCGAGGGCACGAGCGATGCAGATACGCTGGCGTTGCCCGCCAGAGAATTCATGGGGGTATTTGCTGAGGGCACTCTGAGGCAACTGTACATAGTCTAGTAGTTCGTGCAATCGTTTCTGGCGCTGTGCTGCCGTTTGGTAGCGCTGGTGGATCTGGAGAGGCTCTGCTAGGATGGCACTAATGGTCATCCTAGGATTGAGAGCAGCATAAGGGTTCTGGAAGATGAGTTGCATTTGCTGTCGCATGGTTCGCATAGCCCTGGGCCCGAGCTGAGTGATGTCTGTACCTGCAAAAATGATCTGGCCTTCACTGGGCTCAATAAGGCGCAGTATGGCCCTGCCCAGGGTTGACTTGCCACAGCCTGACTCTCCTACGAGCCCGAGGGTTTCTCCTTTCTTGATAGCAAAGCTCACCCTATCTACGGCGCTTATGGCTGCTGTACTGCCGAAAACCCCTGATCCTACCCGGAAGCGCTTGGACAAGGCGCGCACTTCTAAGAGGTTTCCGGTTTGGCTAGCTGGTGTCATCGGCTCGGTGCGCTTGGTCATACACATTGTTCTAAGCTATGGGATAGAAGCAAGCAGCCCAGTGGCTCGGGGACTTTTCTTCGAGTGGGGGCGGACCTTGCTCACCGCGACAGGCTGGCTGTACCTGCTGGCAGCGGTCCTGGAAGCTGCACCCTGGGGGTAAACTAGTCAGAGCAGGCACTACACCCCTGATGGTTGCTAGTCTTTGGGGGGTTTTGTTCTGGCTAGGCTCTAGAGTAGGTATAGCATTAAGCAGTCCTTGCGTATAGGGGTGCTTAGGATGGCTCAGTAGGGTCTGTACAGGTGCTTGCTCTACGATCTTGCCTGCGTACATAACAGCTACTTCGTGACACACTTCTGCCACTACCCCTAGGTCATGCGTAATAAAGATAATCCCCATACCCAGCTCCTCCTGCAAGCGCGTCAGTAAATCTAGTATTTGGGCCTGGATAGTTACATCTAGCGCTGTGGTGGGTTCGTCAGCAATCAGAATAGTAGGCTTGCCTGCCAGGGCCATCGCAATCATGGCCCGCTGCTGCATACCACCCGAGAGTTGGTGTGGGTACTCTTGGAAGCACACAGCAGGTGCTGGGATGCCTACGAGGCTAAGCAGTTCTATAGCTTGGTCGCGCGCTTCCTGGTGGGTTAGGGGCTGGTGTAGGGTCAAGGCTTCGCTGATTTGGTAGCCTATGGTAAACACAGGGTTGAGTGAGGTCATGGGCTCCTGAAAAATCATGGCTATCTGGCTACCCCGTACGGTACGCATCGCCTGGTCTGGTAGTTGACATAAGTCTTGATCTCCCAGCCAAATTGCGCCCCCAACAATGTTACCTACAGGGCCATTAATGAGCCGCATGACCGATAGGGCGGTAACAGACTTGCCAGAGCCAGACTCGCCTACAATGCCTAGGGTCTTGCCTGGGTACACGTCAAAGGAGACGCCATTGACAGCGGTTACCGTCCCCTGCTCAGTCCTGAACTGGGTAACTAGATTCCTTACGGTCAGTATTTTCTCTTTCATAGCTTACTGGCCTCTGAGTTTAGGGTCTAGGGCATCTCTGAGCGCATCGCTCAGGATGTTGAAGGCTAAAACTACTAGAAACATAGCTAGGGTGGCAAAGATGAGTTGCCACCATACGCCTCTTACGAGCTCTACCTTGGCATCGTTGATCATGATGCCCCAGCTGGGCCTGTTCTGAACACCTAGGCCTAGGTATGAAAGGATTACTTCTGACTTGATAGCGCTCTGGAAGATGGCCGAAAACCTGATGATCACGATGTGGATGGTGTTGGGGATGATATGGAAGAGCAGCTTTCTGGCGTCACTGGCTCCGATAGCTGTGGCAGCTTGTATATAGTCTCGGTCTTTATGACGCATCACCTCGCCCCTGATCAGCCGGCATAGTCCGACCCAGCTAGTCATCCCTAGAGCCATGTACACGGCTAGGATGCCTTTCCCGAGGATAAAGGCGAGTGCAATGAGTAGTATGATATCAGGAATAGCAGCTAGCGTACTGTATAGCCAAACAATAAGTTCGTCAACAATCCCCCCAAAGTAGCCTGAGACAGCCCCGAGTGCTACGCCTATGGTGATGGCTAGGATGCTTACGACAAAGCCGATGCTCATGGCTACTTCTGTGCTCTTGATTACTTTAGCCGCCACGCTCCTACCAAAGATATCTGTGCCAAACCAGTGCTGGCTACTAGGCGGTTCGTAAGAGCTGCCTACAGCTTGGTCCCAGTTACTGCCTAGTAGGCCTGTGCACGCTAGTACAGCTACCAAGGCATATCCTAGCACGACCACTAGGGCTACGAGGGCTAGCTGGCTCCTAGCTAGGCGACGAAAAGTTTGTATCCAGGCAGATGGCATCATTACTGAGCTTATGATGGCGTTGGTGTACTAGGATAGTCTGATACGCGGGTCTAGCACGGTGTAGAGTATATCTGCTACTATGTTAAAGCTAAGATAGAGCAGGGCAGTCAGGGTAGTCATGGCTTTGATAACGGGGAAGTCTGTGTTATTGATAGCATATAGAGTGAGGCCTCCTATACCAGGGATACCAAAGAAGCTCTCTACCAAGATGGTGCCTAGGAGCCATGACGGAAGCTGGTTGGTTATGTGGGTGATGATGGATATGAATGCGTTTTTGAGTACGTGTCTGAAGAGTACCAGATACTCTGGGAGGCCCTTGGCTCTGGCTGTGCGTATATGGTCTTGGTATAGCTCATCGAGGACCACGGTTCTGTAAAACCGAATATTAGCGCCGATGCTGAGGGCGACGAGTATGATGCTGGGTAGGAGAATATAGGGGATAAAATGTGGGAACCCATGCTCATAGCCTGCTATTTCGAACCAACCTAGTCGGTAGGCTAGTAACCACTGCCCCAGGAGAATGTAGGCAAGGCCAGAGATGCTCATCATGACCACACTCAGTACTGCTAGGCTCCGGTCTAGCAGCCTACCTCTAAAAAAAGCAGCTACCAAGGAAATGGATATGGCCAAGAGGTTAGAGATGATGAATGCGGGGGTGGTTAGGGTAAAGGAAACCCAGGCTCCTGACATGATCATGGGTCTGATTGGCTGCTGGGTAGCCCAGGAGCGACCAAAGCTAAAAGTAAAAGTAGACTTGAGAATATCTAAATACTGTACGAACCAAGGTCTGTCTAGACCTAGCTCATGCCGTAGCTCAGCCATTTGCTTGGCAGTGGCGTGCTTACCTAGCAAGACAGCGGTAGGGTCGTCGGCTACGACATGGAATAGCAAGAAGATAAGCAAGGACACGCTCATCAGGATGGGGATAGCATAGAGCAGTCGCCTAATCACATAGGTATAGAGATGCATAAAGGTGTTTTTATGGTTTGATCACTGAAGCGCAGGAGCCTAATTCCTGGATAGGTCTATATCCAGGTATTGCTCTAGACCAATAGTGAAGTTAGGGCAGCAATAGTTTTTGACCCAGCTGTGGTACAAGGAGAAGTGGGTTGGATGTACTGTATAAAGCACTGGTACACTTTCGCCGACCATTTGATTGAGCTGCTCATAGAGAGCTGTCCTTGCTGGGGAGTCTGGCATGGCAACAGCCTGCTGGTAAAGCACGTTGAAGGAATCATCGTTAAAGTTCGCGCCAAGACCAGTAGGCTGCCCGGGAGCGTAGAACAGCTGAAAGAAGTTTTCAGCATCAGGATATTGTGCGAGCCAAGCTATAGCATGGAGCATAGTAGCTTTTTTCTGCTTCTTCCTTATTAGCTCAGGCCAAGTATTGGTTACTACACTTACGTTAATACCGATGGCTTTCATACACTGCTGGAAGAATTCTGCCTTCTGTTTTTGGTTCGTATTAGCTCCGGTATCTACGGTAATTATCGGGAGCCCTTGGCCGCCCGGATAGCCTGCTTCTGCCAGGTATTGCCGGGCCTTATCGACGTCATACACGCAGTAGGGGTTTACATAGCTGGCCTGGTAGCCTGCCAAAACTGGGGGTATGGTTGAATGGGATATGGTGGCTGTACCCTTATGAAACAATTGATTGTACATGTCTCTATCGAGCGCTAGTGACATGGCTTGGCGTAGCTTGCGGTTATTGTTGAATAGGGGATGGGCATTGTTGATAACAAAACAGCTAGTACCTACTTCGGGTACTTGGAATAGGAGTACCCCTCTGGCGCTGATACTAGGGATGAGCGCTCTGTTCTCAATGATTTCTGTGGCAATGTTATCTCGGGAGATATCCATAATGTCTATTTGGCCTTTCTGAAACTTGAGCCATCGCGGCTGTTCTTCGGGTAAGATATACGTGACTATCTTGTCTACGAACGGCAGCTTTTTGCCAGCATAGGCGAGCATGTACTTGTATTCCTCAGCTGCTTCGCTGGGGAAGCGCTTGTCCCTGAAGGTTGGGTTCTTGTGATAAACGATCTTGGCGTCCTGTGGGTGAAAGGCTTCTAAAGTAAAAGGCCCTGTACCTACAGGATGATTCACAAACTCTGCTCCGTAGTGCTCCACCGCCTCCTGGGCTAGTACACAACAAGGAGTCATAGCCAGGATGTGCAGGAATCGGGGATCGGGTTTGGTAAGGCGAAACTGGAGTGTGTAGCGGTCTATGGCTTGGAGCCCTGGTATGTCCTCTGTGTAGTCAGTAGCAGGAGCATCGACATATTTTTCGCGCCACTCATTCAAGCCTTGAATTTTCCCATCTATCATCCAAAAACCTTGTGCTTGGTTTCTAGGATCTGCTAATCTTTTGAAGGTGTACACAAAATCCTGGGCAGTCAGTTCTCTGCCTTGGCCATCAGGGAAGCAAGGATTGTCATGAAACTTTACGCCCTCTATGAGCTTGAAGGTATACACCAGCTGGTCTGCTGATATAGTAGGCATGGCTGCTGCCAGGTTGGGTACTAACTCGTAAGGTCTTTTGAGATAGTGGTACACGAGTAGGCCTTCATACACCTTAGCCATTTCTCGGATAGAATAATTATCTCCACCGTGGATGGGGTCTAGTCCTCTGATTTGCGCATTGCTTACCGTTACTAATACTTTCTCTGTGGCCGTTCTGAGGGCTTGCGTCCGCTTTGTATAGAACCATAGCGCTGACGTGACTAGTACACTGGCCCCGATACCTATAATAATTCTTCTCATAGCTGCGTTGCTTTCCGTTAAAACGTATGGGTGCATCATCTAGCTGGCACCCCACACGTAAAACTATTAGTTTTACGCTTAAAACAATAATGCCAATCATTGGCCTGCGCTATGTGCAGCAAAAGGCTAGATCTATCCTTGCTTAGGCCATACGCTACGGCTGTTTTGAGGAGTCCAGTTTGATTTCAAGTTTGGGTACCCAAGTCGCCAAGCGCTGATAGACTTAACCCTTCTTTCATTCGAACATAGCTGCCTCTGCCAGGGAGATTGCTACCAGGTTAGGTAGCAACCGCCGCTAGTGTGGCTACGTTTTCTATCCTCAATGAGCTTATAGGCATGCTGGTTGTTAGGTCCGCCTATGCAAGTCTAGCTAAATGGCTAGGCATAACAAGCAAGTTTTCGTGGTTTCAAAGGTGCTTTTACGGTTTGACCACCGAAGCGTAAGAGCCTACCTTTTGGATCTATCTACATCACAGTATTGCTCTGTACCATAATGAAAGTCAGACCAACAATAGTTCTTAACCCAGCTTTGATGTAAGAAAAAGTGGAGTGTATGTACCATATAAATCATTGGTACACTTTCCCCGACCAGCTGATTGAGCTGCTCATAGAGGGCTGTTCTTTCCGGTGAGTCTGGCATAGCGATAGCTTTCTCGTAGAGAATATTGAAGGCATCATCGTTAAAGTGCATACCAAGACCAGTGGGCTGGCTAGGAGCGTAGAACAGCTGAAAAAAGGACTCAGCATCTGGATAGTCTGCATTCCAAGCTATAGCATGGAGCATAGTAGCTTTTTTCTGCTTCTTCCTTATTAGCTCGGGCCAAGTATTGGTTTCTATACTTATGTTAATACCGATGGCTTTCATGCACTGCTGGAAGAATTCTGCTCTCTGTTTCTGGTTCGTATTAGCCACGGTGTCTAAGGTAATTATCGGAAGCCCTTGGCCATCAGGATAGCCTGCTTCTGCTAGATATTGTTTAGCCCTCTCGATGTCATAAACGCAGTAGGGGTTTACATAGTTGGCCTGGTACCCTGCTAGACCTGGGGGCACGGTTGACTGAGCTAACGCAGCTGTACCCTTATGAAACAACTGGTTGTATCTGTCTCTATCAAAAGCCATTGACATGGCTTGGCGTAGCTTCTTATTATTGTTGAATAAGGGATTTGCGTTGTTAATAACAAAATAGCCAGTACTTACTGCAGGCACTGTAAATAGTGCTATCCCGCTTTCTCTGATAGCAGGAATGAGTACCCCGTTATCAATGATTTCTATAGCAATGTTATCCCCGGAGATATCCAAGATGTCTATTTGGCCTTTACGAAACTTGAGCCACCTCGGTTGTTCTTCGGGCAAGATGTGGGTGACTATCTTGTCTACTAGTGGCAGCTTCTTACCAGCATAAGCGATCATGTGCTTGTACTCGTCAGCTGCTTCGCTGGGAAAGTGTTTATCCCTGAAGTTAGGATTTTTGTGATAGATGATTTTAGCTTCTTGCGGATGAAAAGCCTCTAAAGTAAAAGGCCCCGTACCTACAGGATGGTTCACAAATTCTGCTCCGTAGTGCTCCACTGCCTCCTGGGCTACTACATAGGAAGGGGCCATGGCCAGGATGTGAAGGAATCGTGGATCGGGTTTAGTAAGTCTGAACTGGATTGTGTAGCGGTCTATGGCTTGGAGCCCTGATATGTTCTCTACGTAGTCAGCAGCCGGGGCATCAATATATTTTTCGCGCCACTCATTCAAGCCTTGTATTTTCTCATCTATCAGCCAAAAGTTCTGTGCTTGGTTTTTAGGATCTGCTAGCCTTTTGAAGGTATACACAAAGTCCTGAGCAGTCAGTTCTCTGCCTTGGCCATCAGGGAAGCAAGGGTTGTCATGAAACTTAACACCTTCTAGGAGTTTGAAGGTATACACTAACTGGTCGTCTGATACAGTAGGCATGGCTGCTGCCAGGTTGGGTACTAGCTCATAGGGCCTTTTGAGATAGTGGTATTCGAGCAGGCCTTCACATACCTTAGCTATTTCGCGGACAATATATACGTCTGTACCTTGGATGGGGTCTAGCCCCTTGATTTGCGCATTGCTTACTGTTACTAATACTTTCTCTGGGGCTGCTCTGGGGACTTGCTTCTGCTTTGTGTAGAACCATAGCGCTGACGTGACTATTACACTGGCCCCGATACCCATGATAACTCTTCTCATAACTGGGTTGCTTTCCGTTAGAACGTTATGGGTGCATCATCTAGCTGGCACCCACACGTAAAACTAATAGTTTGCCGCTTAAAACAATAATGCCAATCATTGGCCTGCGCTATGTGCAGCGAAAGGCTTGATCTCTCCTTGCTTAGGCCATATTCTACGGATGTCCATATGCCAAAGCCGCCATCGCCGATAGACTTAACCCTGCTTTCATTCGAAGATAGCTGTATCTACCAGGGGAATTGCTACCAGGTTAGGTAGCACTACCGCTAGTGTGGCTAGGCTCCTTTGCTCCAATGGACCCATGAGCAGGTTGGTTGTCACCTCCTCTTTCCCTGCTACACGAGCCTGGACGGGCCGCTGGGCTTAGCGAGCAAGTTTCGCGCTTTTGATATATAAAGCCAAAACACATAGCTTTACTATTCCAGCCCCGTTGCTGATATAGAGATGGGATGGGGCAATGGCCGAACACAGATTGCGATCGATAGCGAACAAGCGCTCGTAGTTCAATGGATAGAACGTCGGATTTCGGCTCCGAAGGCTGAGGGTTCGAGTCCTTCCGAGCGTACACAGGGCTTGTGTAGCCCAAACATATGATCCCAGCTAACTGTCAAGTAGTCATCATCGGGGCAGGATATGCAGGCTTAGCTGCTGCTGCTTGTCTGACCCAGCAAGGCTTTGCAGTAACTGTCTTGGAGAAGAATACACAACCTGGCGGCAGGGCCCGTATGTTGGAGGAAGCTGGCTTTCGGTTTGATATGGGCCCTAGCTGGTATTGGATGCCTGACGTGATAGAGGCTTTCTTTAACAGATTTAATCACACTGCAGCTGATTTCTATGCCCTCAAGCAACTTGACCCTTCGTATGCTGTATACTTTAGCGACGATCATATCATGCACATACCTGCCGAACCGGAAGCTCGCATTCAGCTATTTGAGACTTATGAAAAGGGTAGTGGAACGCGCCTCCAGCAATTTTTAGCAGAAGCATCTTATAAGTACAAGGTAGGGATGGAGAAGTTTGTCTGGAAGCCTGGTAGGTCTATAAGCGAGCTAGCTGACCTGAGCATACTCCAAAGCTTGTGGAAGCTCCATCTTCTACAATCCTTCCACCAATACATTAGAAAATTTTTCCACAATAAATTTTTACTCCAAATTCTAGAGTTCCCTATACTTTTTCTGGGAGCCACGCCTCAAAAAATTCCAGCTCTCTACAGCATGATGAACTATGCTGATATAGCTCTAGGCACGTGGTACCCGATGGGAGGTATGCATGAGCCTATTCGTGCACTTGTCAAGCTTAATGAAGCGCTGGGTACTACGATTATCACGCAAGCTGAAGTACAAGAATTAGTCATAAAAGAAGGCTGTATTAAGCAAGTACATACTGACAGACAGACTTGGGAGCCAGACGTTGTTATTGCCAATGGTGACTATCATCATGTAGAGCAGCATTTGCTACCAGCTTCGTATAGGACTTACAGTGAGACTTACTGGGACAGCCGGGTGCTTACACCTTCTTGTTTACTATACTATCTGGGCACGAATAGGAGAATACCAAACTTGTTGCATCATAACTTGTTTTTTCATGACTCTCCCCAGCAACATTTCCAAGAGATCTATGACTCACCGAGGTGGCCTACCAATCCACTCTTCTATGTCTCTTGTACCTCCAAAACAGACGCTACAGTAGCACCGCTAGGCTGCGAAAATCTCTTTATCCTGATACCTGTAGCGCCTGGCTTGCCCGATACGCCTGAAATACGTGAGCGATACCTTCAATTTGCGCTACAGAAAATAGAAGCATTGACAGACCAGAAGATTGCCCAACATATCATCTACCAGAAGACTTATGCGCATCATAACTTTATACAAGACTACCATGCCTTTAAAGGCAATGCGTATGGGCTAGCTAGTACCTTAGGGCAAACAGCTACTTTTAGACCTGCCTTACAAAGTAAGAAGGTGCGTAACCTGTACTATACAGGACAGTTCACTGTGCCGGGTCCCGGTGTACCCCCGGCTATTATTTCAGGACAGGTAGTAGCTCGTGAAGTGATTCGAGCATGGAAACGGTAGGGAAGTATTTTGAGGGCCACCGCATATCTAACCGCAGAAGCATAAAAAAGTGTTTCGACAGCTGAAATGATAGAAGCAGTATTAAGGCGCATTAAAGAAGCCAGAGGTTACGCTGTAACACTTCCAAACAACGCTCTCTAAGCTCTGTTGTAGCCTGCTGTAGCCTCAAACGCTCTGCCAGGGGTATAAAGAAATTCGATAGTCTCTTTGGCTATCTTCTGGCGCTTCTCCGGCTTGCTGTGCCCACAGACCGTGTGCACGTTGTGCAGCCTATCGGCCAGTTTCACGTACAAAGCACGCGTATTTCCTGTTCGTTCTAGCACCTGTAAGTTCTCTTCGGTCGAGAGCTTGATTTTGTAGATACTTCCCGGGATGCTTGCAGGTGGGTTACTGTATTTACCACCGCAGCCGTCTCAGTACCAAACACTTTGGCAATGTGCAGCAGCAGCATGGGGGTATCTTCTGCGGTATCATGCAGCAAGGCACCTAAGATATTAGATTCGTCTGTATTGTAGTACAAAACGATTTGGGCTACCGTCAAGGGGTACAAGTAAAAAGGCTCTCCAGAGTTTCGTTTCTTGGGACCATGATACCACTTGATCAGCTCTAGGGCTGTCTGAACGAGCCCCACATCTACCTGGCTACGAGATACTACCTCAGCTAGGAACGCTTGCTCCTGCGTTTGGGCATCTATAGTCTCGTTTTTAAAGTGATCATTAGCCTTAACCGGGGAGGTTCCTAGCTGCATGTAATTCTTGTCCATTAAAATAAACTCGCCTGCTCGCTTGCTGTGCTCGGAAGCAATAGCTGAGCGACTACACGTTGCTTGAGTTGTCTGATTACATAAAGGGCCAAGTCTACACAAAGTGCCTCATCTTTTTCGTGTAGGAGCAGGTAGGCCTGCTGTAGCCCCTGCTCCAGCCATGCGTGGAGCCTGGCTATCCATGCATCAAGCCGTGTATAGTTGCTAGGCTGTGCAGCATAGCCTTGAAAACGGATAAAAGCACAGCTCGTGGTCAAGGTTTGGTGCAGTACATCCCTCCTGCCTGCTACGTCGCTGATGACTACTGCCATCCCTCGTCGCTTTAAGAAGTCAAACATGTCTTGCTGTGCTACCTGATCACTAAACCAAGCTGGGTGCCTAAATTCTACTGCCCAGGGAAGCTTCGCAGGTACCTGCGCTAGCAATTTTTGTATGGCTCCCATGCGGCTGGGAGAGCAGTAGGGGGGAAGTTGTAGAAAGCTCATCCCCAGGGTATCCTGCAGGTGGAGGATAGCTGCGAGGAACGTATCTAGGCGGCTAAACTGCTCACCGAGGTTGCTGCTATGGCTAATCTGCTGAGGAACTTTAGGACAGAACTTGAAGCCTGGTGTAACGCTTTTCTGCCATTTCTGTACCCGTTCTATAGAAGGGGTGCCATAAAAGGTAGTGTTAAGCTCTACGGCGCTAAACCGCTGGCTGTACAGCCTTAGGTAGTTGCTTGGTGTGGTACCTGGGGGGTAAAGCCGGCCTACTAGGCTACGCTCTGTCCACACGGAGCAGCCGATATAGATACAAGGTTTTTGCAGAGGCTGGGGTAGGCTGGCCAGCAGTTCCTGGGTAGCAGGGGCATCTGCAGGCAAGGTGAAGTCTATGGCTGATAGTGTGCTGCTATCTACACGACCAAACTTCATGGTAATGTGGTTTTATGGCTTGGTATCATGGCTAGGCTATGCTTGGTAAGACATCAGTGCATGAGCTTGAAGATAAGTTCTTTTAAGATGGCCCCTTCCGCTAGCGTAGGGTAGTCTATGCCTTTAAGCTGTAGGTCTGCTTGGTGCAGGTGATGAATGTTCTCCATAGCTTTGGGCAAAGGAAAGTGCTGGGCAGCTAGTAGGTATTCCTGTACAAAGTATGGGTTTACTTGCAGGGTGCTAGCCAGGGATTGGGGAGATTTATCTTTGGCATGGTGTACCAGGAGTACTTTGCTAAAGAAGATGAAAAGCAAGTTTACCAAAGAAATAGCAGGAGTATTTTTGGGATTGGCTGCAAAGTAGAGTACGATCTGATTGGCCTTGTACATATCTTGGTGGGCAAGTGCTTTCTGTAGCTCAAAGACATTAAACTGCTTACTAATCCCTACATATGCTTGGACGGCGGCATCGTCAATTTCATGCCCTCTCTGGAGGTTGAGGCGTACTTTATCCAATTCACTAGCCAGCCTAGTCAGGTCATTACCTACCAGCTCTTGTAGCATCAGGCTAGCTTTCTGGGTAATGGCCAACCCCTGGGCTTGTACATAGCTCATAATCCACGCAGGCAATTGGTTGTCATGCACCCTCCGGGCGTGCATCACTACCCCATACTGGGCCAATATTTTGCTCAAGGTTGTTCTGGCGTCCAGGGGCTTGTGTTTGCAGGCAAAGGCAAGCAGCGTAGCAGGCTGGGGAGCTTGTACATAGCTAGCTAGCAGCTTTTGCCCTTCTTCTTTACGTAAATCCTGGAGCTCTTGTGCCTCTTTCACAATCACTACTTGTCGCGCTGCTGCTACAGGATAGCGCCGTGCATGCGTCAACACTTGGACCATCGTATGGTCCTTGCCATATACGACGGTCAGGTTGAAGCTTTTCTCAGCTGTACTGAGGATCTTCTCCTCTAGGTAGTTGGTGATGAAGTCGATGTAGTAGGGCTCTTCTCCTTGGAGGAAATACACAGGCGCATATTTTTGCTCTTTAAGCGCATTTATGACTTGTCTGGGTGTGAACGACATATGGGCTGATTTACGGTATTGCCTGGCGAGCTCACTGACTATCTACTAGGCATCAGCCCTACAGGTGGAGTCTGGTACACCTCGGTGCAAAAATTTGGTCGTGTTAAATGGGATTGATTTTGATCAGTAGCCTAGCCATGATTAATCCATTATATTTGCCTGCGGCTAGCTCTAGCTGATAAACTAAGGGGCCTCAGCTAATTTATCGTAGTTCTTAAACCCATGCATAGCGTTGTTACTACCGAAAACCTAAGAAAAAGATTGCCTACCAGCAAAGGCTTTTATGAGGCAGTTCGGGGTATTGATATAGAAGTTTTTGCGCAAGAAATTTTTGGGTTCTTAGGTCCGAATGGTGCTGGCAAGACTACAACACTAAGAATGTTAACTACGCTCCTTCCCATCGATGAGGGAGAGGCGTGGGTAGCAGGCTTTAATGTCAAAATCAGGCCCAGGGGGTTCGTACAAAGATAGGTTATGTCAGTCAGCAAGGAGGTACAGGCGGCACGGTAACAGGGCGAGAGGATCTGATGCTCCAGGGTGGACTCTACGGCATGACCCGAGCTGCTACTACGCAGGCTGTTAACGAATTGATTGAGCTTTTTTCGTTGGGCGAATGCATTGACAGGTTGGTTACTTCTTACTCAGGAGGCCAGCGACGCAGGCTCGATATTGCCCTAGGCATGATACACAGGCCCAAGATAATGTTCTTAGATGAACCAACGACAGGGCTTGACCCCCAGAACCGGGCCAATCTATGGGGCAGCTCCAAACCTTAAAAAAAGAAGGGGTAGCTATTTTTTTAACTTCGCACTACCTAGATGAAGTCGATTACTTAGCGGACCGTCTGGCCATCATAGACCAGGGCAAGGTTGTGGCAATTGGCTCGCCAAACGAACTAAAAAGGCAAATTCCCCGTGATATTATTACCATTGGTGTCCACCCTGAGCACGTGGACCAGGCTATGCGCATTCTTCAGCAGCAAGATGTTGTGAAAGAGGTTTCTCAAGACAGCCAGCAGATACGCCTGGCTACTGAACATGGCGCAGAAGTGCTGCCGCAGCTACTACGGCTGCTAGACGTGGGGAAAATTACGGTAACAACCTCGGCCATATCAACTCCTACGCTGAGTGATGTCTTCTTAAAAAAAACTGGGTACGAGCTGAGAGAATAAAAATTTCTAGGAATCTAGGAATGATGCCGGTTTATTATACATGGATAACCATGTGCTTAGGAACCAGGGCTTTGGCTAAGGACGTGATGTAATGACCAGCGTGCATGAAAGTTGCCTGAACATCGGCCGCTCGTAGTACAAGAATATGTCTAATCGTAAGCGGATAATTTTGCGAAAGCATATGGTCTCTATGCCTTACAACACCGCAAACCTATGAGAGATATGGGGCTATTGTATATTGCGCAAAATGCGAGAAACGCGCAGAAATCCTGTCTTTATCGTCATAAGCATTACTGCACCTATACTTTACCTAAGTCTGTTTGCTCCACTGCTCAGCAACTTGGCTGCTAGCAGAGGGTTCCCGACTGATAATGTCCTTGCTGTCTTTGTACCTGGTATGTTAGCCATTATTGCTTTTAATGGCGGCATTTTCGCTGGATTTGGGATGATAGGTGAGCTCAGAAGTGGGGTTATTGAACGTTTTCGTGTGTCTCCAGCCAGCCGGTTTGCTTTATTAGCAGGTCCTGTACTACGTGATATGACGACTACACTAGCGCAGGTTATCCTGTTTATACTCATTAGCTTGCCTTTTGGCTTTCGTATCGGCCTAGCGGGCCTGGCCCTACTACTTATACTTCTTGGTTTGCTAGTAGCTACTACTTCTTCTTTCGGCAATGCCATGGGCCTGATTACAAGAAAGGAAAATAAATTCGCGCCTATTGTGCAAAGTATCAACCTGCCGGTATTATTGCTTTCTGGTGTACTGCTACCCATCGCGTTAGCCCCGCCCTGGCTCCAGGCCATGGCTCACTGCAACTCTGTTTATTATGTAGTTGAGGCGGCCCGCTGCTTAGCTAGTGGAGAGTTATTAACTACCCATGTAGTACATGCTTTTTGGGCCATGGTTCCACTTACTTTAACGACCATGTACTGGGCAACCAAGGTTTTTGCCAAGGCTATAGTGTAATGTAGGCGCCAGCAACTTCCAGCCTAGTCCCTCACAGCAGCCCCAGTGCGTTCAGGAGAAGTCTGGGGCCTCTGGCAAAGGGCATCCAGGCCAAGGAAAGTATTGACTGTAGTACGCTTAATCGATCTGAGAGAGTGCCTAAGATACACGGAGCTTTTACGTTGCTGTACGCATCCGGTAGCTACCTACCACCGACTGCTATGGCGTGTTCAAACAAAATTCGTCCTGCGAATATGCGTTGTTATCAACGAATATCTACTCACGAAATACCTGATGCTCCGTTCGGCAATGATCAGCTTGGTCTGCCTCGCGCATGGCTAGCTGCATAAACTGCCAGTCTACGAAACTCAGCTTCTTCCCTTATCATGCTGGGGGGATGTGTGTAGATAGCAAAGCAGCGCAACCCCTCCCAGTACCGTAAGGAGTGATAGCAGGTGTCCCTGGGTAATGGGATAACTACCCTGAATCAAAATTCTGGAGGACTCTTTGAGAAATTCATAGACAATCCTCAAGCTAGCGCTAGCCACTGCAGCTGTCCCTGCAATGACACCATCTTTCAGTGTTTTGTAATCACGATACCACCAATAAAGAAATGTTAGCAAAATGAGTAGGTAGGAAAATCCTTCGTATAGCTGCACTGGATGCCTAGGAATACCCCAAGTTTTGATTTGCGCTACGTAGGCCTGCTTCCTATTTTTGGTGAGTTTGTAGTCGAGCGCTTGCTTAGGAGGCTGGTATACATGCTCACGGATATAAGGATCGGTTGCCAAATGGTGCTGAACACGTTCTACCAAAAGCTTAACAGTTTCTGCTTCAGCGTGATTCTCTCTAAAAGTGAGCTCTAGTATGATGGGCGGGTACTGATCTAGTGCTTCTTGAAACAACGTGTTTTTGGAAACTTTGACGCTTTCTATGGCATGGACGTCTTGCTTCAGTTGGTCTAGCACATGCCTGACAAACAATACGCCATATTGGCTATGGGTAGGCTTGCCAATAGTTTCTGAGTTGAAGAAGTTGCCTATCCTTATCAGAAAAACCATCAGGAGGCTCAGGGTAAGCGGGGTTGAGAGCCATAGAGAACTTTGGCCTTTGCGTCGCTGCTTAGTGGCGCTAAAACGTAGGGGAACCAAGCTAAAAGTAATTCGGCGACTACTATACAGATAAGCTGCCACCATCCCTCCTAATATGGCTCCATGCATAGAAAACCCTTGATAGCCTGTGAAATGCAGGTGGGGGGAGAGTCTTACAGGTAAGATAGCTTCGAGCGGATGCTTGTAATAATAAGTAAATTCGTGAAGCAATACATGGCCCAGCCGTGCACTAACCAGCATGCCCAGAAGCAACGTCCCACTGAGCTTGTCTACGTCTTCTGCCGGCCGGCCTGTTTTGCGAAATACGTATCTGATCACCTGTCTGCCGCCCCAGAAGGACAAGACGATCATCAGGCCGTACCACCTAATGGCTACCGGACCTAGTTGAAGTAGTACTGGGTTTACACTCCAGATAATATAATTTGATAATGGCATGAGTACTCAGTCAGCAAAAAATCATACAATAGCGTGGCCAGAAGATAAAGA
Organism: Bacteroidota bacterium; assembly: GCA_039029235.1. GTDB lineage: Bacteria > Bacteroidota > Bacteroidia > Cytophagales > Amoebophilaceae > JBCBRR01. The sequence continues at coordinate 18,267 of JBCCGO010000008.1, forward strand.
TAATAAAATATGTCAGCAAGCTGGGCGGAGAGCAATGAAGTAAAGCGAGGCTACACGTAGTATGATCTAGCCATCTGCACACTACCCTCTGCAGTCTACTCTAAATCAGCTCACTTTCGCTGGCATTTTTACCCCCTTCAGCAGACTATGCATTGCGCTCAACTGATCCGGCTAAAAGATTTTCTAGACGAGCAGGTAGCTAGGTATAACCACCCCAAATTTATTCAGGACGATCCCGTTGCCATTCCGCATGCATATAAGCGACAAGAAGATATCGAGATAGCTGGGTTTTTAGCAGCTACGCTAGCCTGGGGGCATCGGAAGGTAATTATCAAAAAATCTGGCGAGTTGCTGGGCATCATGGATCATGCTCCACACGATTTTGTCATCAACCACCAAGCTAGTGACCTAAAGCCTTTGCAGAACTTTAGGCACCGCACCTTTCATGCCACAGATGCGCTGTACTTTATTCACTTTCTGCAGCACTACTATCAGCAGTATGGTACGCTCGAGACAGCTTTTGTAGCCGGCCTGCAGCCTGGGGCTGCTTCTGTCGAGACGGCCTTGGTACACTTTCATCGGCTATTCTTCAGCCTGGCAGGCTATCCTGAGCGAACGCGCAAGCATGTAGCTACCCCAGCTCGCAACGCTACCTGCAAGCGGCTCAACATGTTCTTGCGGTGGATGGTCAGGCAAGACGAGCAGGGGGTAGATTTTGGCTTATGGAAGCAGATCCAACCGCAGCAGCTGGTGTGCCCTTGCGATGTACATGTAGCTCGAGTCAGTAGGGAGCTAGGCCTTATGCAGCGTAAAAATACAGACTGGCAGGCCGCACTCGAACTTACCCAGAACCTCAAGCAACTGTCACCGGAGGATCCAGTGAAGTATGACTTTGCACTCTTCGGTATGGGTGTGTCGCAGCGCGTTGGTCAGCTAGGGCATAAATGAGCGATTTGTAATTGTGCCATAATTTTTCAATATTCCCTACTGGGTTTGCCTGAACTTCTAGCGAGGTGCATTTACTGTAACTTGGTCAGCATTTGCCCCCACTACTTTCTTTAGCAGCAGGCCAGTATCAGTAAAAGTGTATTATCGTCAGTCAATCAACTAACTAAACTACTATGGCTCATCCTAAACGTAAAACTTCTACCACAAGACGAGCTAAGAGAAGAACCCATTATAAAGCACATGTGTCTAGCCTTGTAGTATGTCCTACTACAGGCGAGCTACACCTGCCACATCGAGCTTTTTGGTATGAAGACAAGCTCTATTACAAGGGTAAGGTAGTCATGGAGCGCAATACTGTCTAGCCCTGGGTAAGGCAACGATAAGATGGCTCAATAATGTTGACTAATATTTGGCTGGCTGTGCTTCACTATATGATGAGCATGGCGTCGCCATACACAAAGAAGCGGTATTTTTCTTTGATAGCTACTTGATACGCTTCCATAATTAATTTATATCCCCCAAAGGCGGCTGTCTTGATCAGGGGAGCTGACCCTGATAGGTGGAAGTTGGTAATCAATGATTTACATGTTTTCAGGTTGTAGGGAGGGATAATTAATCTACTTGCCCATCCTTGGCTAGCTTTTAATCTCCCTGATGTAAAGGCAGAAGACTCCAGAACTTTGAAAGTGGAGATCCCGACAGCACATACTTTTCGTTTGTTATCTAATGCTTTGTTGACTGCTGAGGCAGTTTCTTCAGGAATAGCAAAAGGCTCTGAGCTGATTTTGTACTTGGCAAGGTCTTCGATATCAATGGCGCTTATCGCACCCAGGCTGAGGTGTAGTGTGATCGGTACGATGTTGGTACCTTTTAGTGCTAGCCGCTTGAGTAACTCGTCTGTAAAGTGTAATCCAGCTGCGGGTGCAACCACGGAACCGACATGCTTAGCATACACTGTTTGGTAGCGCACCAGATCTTGGGGATTTTCTCTGCGCTTTAGCTGTGCAGGCAGGGGTACAGTACCTAGCTGGTTGATGGTGCTATAAAGTTCCTCTGGGGGGCCCTCAAATAAAAACCTCAGGGTCCTGCCTCTAGACGTTGTGTTGTCTAGCACTTCTGCTACAAGCTCCCCGTGGCCAAAGCACAGTTTATTGCCGATACGAATCTTCCTAGCCGGATCTATCAGGGAGTCCCACAAATATTTTGTTTTATCCAGCTCTCTTAGGAGGACTACTTCTATAGCACCCGCTACCTTTTCTTTCCTACCGCGAAGCTTGGCAGGGAATACGCGCGTATCATTCACTACCAACGCATCGCCCTCCTGGAAGTAGAGGAGGAGGTCTTTGAACAGTTTGTGCTCTATCTGGCCAGTGTCTTTGTGAACTACCATGAGGCGGGCTTCGTCTCTGGGCTCAGCAGGATTGGAGGCAATGAGCTTAGCAGGCACGCTGAGTTTAAAAGCTGATAATCTCATACTCAAAAATAGTCAACAAACGTTTGTCACTAGGCAGTGCTACCTGTGTACATGGGGACAAAGCTAATAAAAGGCTACAATTTTGCAGCGGGTAGCGCAGTATTGCTATCGGTTAGGATCTGATGCAGGCCGACGAATTTGGTACGGATAGCACCCGATACCAAGACTTACGAAATCAGCCACGCCCGAGGCGCTACGTACCTCAGCTACTGCCCTTGCTTCTCTGAAGATGGAAGCGCTGCTTGGCTGGCAGCTGGCCGCTATAATGCCCATAAGGAAATCAATATTCTATGCAATATACACTAGTAGCAAGACTCCCCCAGGCGCTCAGCATTTTTATCGGGGGTGCATGCTGTGCCAACTTACTAACTTGGCAATGAGCGTGCTGGTAGTTCCTGGCTCAGCGCATAGCCTTCTGCCAAGCCTAGCTGTATCTGGATAGAAGCTGAGCAAGTAACTCCCACATAATGAGGCTGGAACTGCTTCTCAATAAATGCTGCTAGCCCTGGATAAACTTGCAAGAGAGGCGTCTGGAATAGTCTCCATAGAAGCTTACGGAGCTACTCACAGCAATGCTATACGGAAGGCAGCAGTTATCTTTGCGACCGTAAGGGCCTCCTGGTTTGAAGCTAGGTGGGTCCCTATCAACTAAAAACAGCCGCGTTAGGGTATGGCTAACAAGTTTCTACGGAAATCTAGACCTACAATCAGCAGCCCTTGGCAGAAGCTATCGGTACTTGTGTTGATGATCTTTATTGGTATCCATATAGGCTATGGGGCGGCAGCGTGGCTTCTTGGGTCGCAGACTGGCCTTGCTCAGCAACCCCCTGACTTCACACAAGCTTACAGAGAGTCTTTGCTGGCTACACAGGCGATCATAGCTAGCAGTGCCCTTATCGGAGCCCCCCTGCTTTACTGGCACTTTATCGAACAAAAGCAAGTTAGCCATCTGTTCCAGTGGAGACAAGACTATGCCTATCCTATGTTGTTAGCTATCGGGCTGGCAGGCTCCTGCATGGTAGTCAATGATGTGTGCACCCAATGGAACATGGCACTGAAGCTACCTGCTTTTCTGGCTGATTTTGAGCAGTGGGCACACCAGCAAGAAGCTGAGATCCAAAGGCTGACAGCGCTGCTGGCCACTTGCTATAGTACTGCAGATTTCTTGAAGGGACTTTTGGTATTGGCGCTGCTGCCTGCTGTGGGCGAAGAGTTGCTTTTTAGGGGAATGGTGCAAGGCCTATTTCGTTCGATCACGAAGAATATTCACGTAGCTATTTGCCTCAGCGCTTTTATCTTTAGCGCCGTGCATCTGCAGTTTTATGGATTGGTACCTCGGTTTTTGCTAGGCGTGCTACTGGGCTATCTATATGCGTGGACGCAAGATCTGGCTTTCCCTATAGCAGCTCACTTTTTTAACAATGCTTTCGTGCTGCTCGTGTACCAGCAAGGCTGGGATACTCCCTCAGCACTCCCTGTATTTCCCATTGCACTGTGTGCAGCCATCAGTATTGCGCTAGCCAGCACCCTACGCAGGCACAGTAAGAAGGTACACGCCTAAGCTGCAACCACAGCGTCCGACAGCATTGGGAGCACTTGGCAGTCTTAACGATGTGGGACAAGGTGTAGCCATGAGGTACATAATAGCCCAGCCTGGGGACCCACAAGCCTTGTCGCTGGTTTAAAGTACATTGGCGAGGTCTTGTAGCGCAGAATGCTAGAATCACGGTGTTGCTTTGCAGTGAGGTTAGCGCGCTTGGGGCGAGGTGCTGGCTGACGATGAATGATCAAAAGCTCATATATGCTTCGCGATACACTACTGGTCCACGTTGTCTCGTATAGTCGTAAGGTTTTATTACTCCTGGCATGATCTAGCAACCATAGGTTATTTAGCCAGCCTCTAGCTTCCCCAGATATCTCTGTCTCTACCCCCACTCCAAATGACTAGCGCTATGCCTATAGAGATGGCCGCATCAGCTAGGTTAAAGATGGGCAAGCAAGTGACATGCTGGCCTGCCAGCCAAGGTATCCAGCTAGGCAGCCTCCCAGACCAAATATCTAGGTAAAACATATCAACCACCTGCCCATAAAACCAGGGCATGGGAGCTCCATGAGGCGCGTTATCGAGTAGTACGCCATAGAAGATACCGTCAATACTATTGCTAGCAGCACCTCCAAGGACCAAGGACCACCCGCGTAGTAGCCAGCAGGATTTGTCGGGCCTTTTGGTTGACTGCCAGACATATCGCCCGATGAGTACCGTAACCACAAGGCGTGTAGCATTTAACAATACCTTTTCATACAAGAAGCCTAGCTGAATGCCAAAAGCAATTCCTGGATTCAGGACATAGTGTAGCTTGAACCAGTTGCCTAGCAACTTGATTTGGCCTGGCGTCCCCATCTCCATCCCAAAGTACACGCCAAGCTTGATAGCTTGGTCTGTGAGCAAGACTCCTGAGGCTATGAGAAAATATTGCTGAGCGCTCTTCATGCCGGGATGGAAATATGCAGCTAGGCAGGTTCGGGGAAAAGCACCGCTAGCTTCTTGACAGTATGGTCAATTTCTTCGACCGTGTTGTACTTACTCAGCGAAAAGCGTACGGTACCACGCTTTGGATCTGCTTGTAGCGCTTCTATGACGTGCGAAGCTTGCTGGCTACCGCTGGTACAGGCACTCCCGGCAGAGGCAGCAATCTGCTGAATGTCTAGATTGAACAGGAGCATATCGTGGTTATCTCCTGGAGGTAAATCGACGCTCAGGAGCGTGTATAAGCTCCTGGCCAAGTCAGCGCTAGTTCCGTGGAAGGCAACCCCAGAGATGGTAGCTTGTAAACTGCTAATCATATACTGTTTCAGGTGTTGGATATATTGCCGCTGGGCCTCCATGTCTCGGTAGGCAACTTCTATTGCCTTGCCAAAACCAATGATGCCCGGCACATTTTCTGTCCCCCCCCGCATGCCCTGCTCTTGTGGGCCACCATGTACTAGAGGAGTTAGCCGAACGGTGCTGTTTATATAGACCAGCCCAGTGCCTTGGGGGCCATGCAACTTGTGCGCCGAACCTACTAGCAGATCGATAGGAAGCGCCTGCAAGTCTAGTGGATAGCGTCCTAAGGTTTGCACAGCATCTGTATGGAAGACAGCTTGGTATTGCCGGCACAGCATGCCAATACGCACTAAATCATTGAGGTTGCCTATCTCATTATTCCCATGCATCAGGCTAACCAAAGCGCGTGGATGGCTCTTCAGTAAGTGCTCCAAATGTTCGTATCGAATATTCCCCTGCGTATCTATCTCTACATAGTGGCGCTGGATCTGGCCTGCCTTGTCCATGTGTGCCAGGGGTTGTAGTACAGCCCAGTGCTCGATAGGCGAGGTAATGACATGGTTTATGCCCAGGCCTTCTATGGCACCGCGTAGCACCATATTATTGCCCTCTGTACCGCCTGAAGTAAAGAAGATCTCTGCAGGAGCTGCTCTGAGGAGCGTGGCAATTTGTTTGCGGACTTTTTCTACAGCTGCCTTGGCTTTGCGACCATAGCTGTGGATAGAGGAAGGGTTGCCACAGAGATTGTTCATGTAAGGAAGCATGGCTTCTAGCACTTCCTTATCTAGCTGCGTAGTAGCGGCATTGTCTAGGTATATATTCATAGTCATTACGCTATGCGCCAAGGTACGGGTACGTGCACATCTTGCACCATCCGGACCAAGCACAAGACAAAGATAGCTCGCACTGAGACAACCAGGGAGCTGCCAAACTACGAGCTCAGTACTAGATCTGCCTGGACAACCATTAGCCCTGAGGTCGGGTTCTGCCTAGACTAGCCTTGCTAGCTCCTAGCACTTAGTATCTTCCCAATAAATGCATAAATTCCACCCAACGCTCGCTAGCAGGTTGCAGGTTCCCGCTAAGTTTAGTAAATTAGCTTGCGCTTAAGAGGATGATATATAGATCTATAAATTTTTGTTAACTTCCACTAAAAGCCATAAAGTAATGTCGATCAACCAAGACTCTCTTATGAAACAGTCGCAGCCTGAGCACAGGTATAGATCCAAGTTTGATTTTTTTGTGTCTAGGAGTATGAGTTATAAAAGTATTGCACAAGCTTTCCTCTCCAAACTACCGGGCCATCTTCTTGAACGCCTGGACGTTAATAATTTCAAGCAAAACGAGCGCCTCGATACC
>JBCCGO010000009.1:0-23176 GCA_039029235.1 Bacteroidota bacterium
ACCCTTAGGCCCATTGGCTGTTTTGACAGTGCTTCGGCTAGGGCTGCTAGTGTATCTACTAACCCGCTGACAGCCTACTTAGGATCCTCTTGCCCTAACTAGCCTTTGCCCATTCAACGCAAGCATAGCCAATATTATTTAATTAATGCACGCGTGATCCGCACTAAGCCCTGCCCAATCAATGATCAGGGCCATATCCATCCCGCTAGGCAGCATCTGCTTGGCTATCTCTGGTCTTCTCGCTTTCGTTCCCTTTGGCGTCCCCTATCGGAGCTGCTGCTTTGTTGTAGCGTGTGGCCACAGTTGGGTACCTACCCAGCTGGGTGGAGCGTACGCGAGGGGAGGAGCTTCCCATACATGCGCCTGATCTTGCCGACTCAGTCTGTGTTTTCTTGCAACTCCTCAATGACCAGGTTGTGGTTGGTGTAGATACAGATATCTGCAGCAATGGTAAGACTTTCCTGAACGATATCTTTGGCACTGAGCTGCGGAGCATGCTTCTTGAGGGCTACAGCAGCTGACTGTGCATACATACTGCCAGACCCGATAGCTACTATTTGATCATCGGGCTCTAGCACATCGCCTGTGCCTGAAATGAGCAAGAGCTCTGTTTGGTTAGCCGCAATAATCATAGCCTCTAGCCGCCTGAGGTAGCGATCTGTACGCCAGTCTTTAGCTAGCTCAACGGCAGAGCGCTTGATATTGCCCGAGTAGCGATGCAGCTTTTCATCAAATCGATCTAGTAAAGTAAAGGCGTCCGCGGTAGAGCCAGCGAATCCTGCCAATACTTGGTCATCAAAAAGTTTCCTGATTTTTTTCACATTGCTTTTGGCTACCGTATTGCCTAGCGTAGCTTGCCCATCTGCTCCTATGGCTAGTACATTCTGGTGCCTTACTGCGATAACGGTGGTCGACTTTATCATTGGCTGGTCGGTCATTAGGTTTGTGTAAGCAATTAGGTACGTGTGCTCCCAAAGATACGCTAGCAGTAGCGCTCTACCAACCAATATCTATGGGGAGCAAAGGAATATAGATTGGGGCAGTGGCCTAGATCAGCGCTAGCTATTATAGGACCCTTGCCTGGCTTACTTCCCGATACAAAACTTAGCAAAGAGATCGTCCAGTAAGTCTTCTGTCGTTACCTGACTAGTAATCTCTCCCAAATGGTGCAGGGCCCGGCGGACATCCAAGGCTAGCAACTCACTCGTTAGGTTTTGCATAATTCCTTGTAGGACACCTTCCAGGGCTGCTTTACTTTTTACAAGCTGCTCGTGATGGCGTGCACTGGCGACAATGGTATCTGTAGGCGCTAGCTGGTCTAGGCGGATGAGTGTGCGCATGCGTGCTTGTAATTGCGCTAAGTTTTGTTTCTGCGCAGCTGATATCAACACAACGTCTTCTTGCCGCAGCGCTTGTACCAAGGTTGGTTGTGCTGCGTCTAGCTTATTGCCTACCCTGACAAAGGGCGTATCTCCTGCCGCTAGCTGCTGGGTGGCTTGGCGAATGTCTCCCAGGGATTCCTGGGCAAGGTCAAAGACATAAAGAATCAAGGCAGCCTGCTGCATCTGCGCTCGGGTTCTGGCCATGCCTGCGATTTCTAGCATGTCTGTGGTGCCGTCTCTGAGGCCTGCTGTATCTATGAATCGAAAGCGTACACCACCTAGGTCTATCTCATCCTCAATCAGATCACGGGTTGTGCCAGGTATGGGCGATACAATGGCTTTTTCTTCGTTCAGCAAGGCATTGAGCAAGGTAGATTTTCCTACATTAGGCCTGCCCACAATGACTGTAGGGATGCCATTCTTGATAAGATTGCCTAGCTCAAAGCTCTGGATGAGCGGGATAATGGTACGCAGTAGCTCCTGAACGAGCGATTGTAAGGCAGGCCTGTCTGCAAAGGTCACGTCTTCTTCGCTAAAGTCTAGCTCTAGCTCTAGCAAGGCGCCTAAGTGAATGAGCTTTTCCCTAAGTGCTTGTATCTGGGTTGAAAACCCGCCCCGCATTTGCTGCCAGGCCGCTCGGTGGGCTAGAGCCGAATCGGCTGCAATGAGATCTGCTACAGCCTCGGCTTGGGCCAGGTCGAAGCGACCGTTCAGAAAAGCCCGCTGGGTGAACTCTCCGGGTTTGGCCAGACGCGCTCCTTGTTTGATGAACAGCTGTATCAGCTGACGAATGATGTAGGGTGACCCATGGCAGGAGACTTCTACACTGTCTTCTAGGGTAAAAGATCGGGGAGTTCTGAAGACGGTGACTAATACTTCGTCTAGGAAGGTCTCTTGGTCTAAGATGTCGCCCAGATGGACCGTGTGCGAGGCTTGGGCCGTGAGGTCTTTGCCGCGAAAGGTTGCGTTAACTAGCTCTATAACCTTCTTGCCAGAAAGCCTGATTACGGCAATGGCACTCTTGCCAGGAGGGGTAGCGAGGGCTAGGATCGGTTCTTTTGCGTACAAATTCTTTGTATGATACAAACTTTGATAGTGCTGGGCAAGCCTTGTATGATTATGGGGAAATTATCTGTATTTTCCCTCTAAATCTACGGCTAATGGAACAATTACTTGCCAACCGGGTCAAGACTTTGCCGCAATCAGCATTGTTGGCTGTATATCAGCAGGCTCAGGTCCTCAAAGCCCAGGGATGCGATGTCTACGACCTTGGCATAGGAGAGCCTAGCTTCCCGACTCCACAACACATTCAGGAGGCTGCTAAGCAGGCTATTGATACAGGTGCTTACTTTGGATATCCACCTGTAGCGGGTTATGCTGACCTGCGGGCTGCGATTGCCCGCAAGCTACGCAATGATAACGGGATTGCTTGTGAGCCTGACCAGATTGTTGTGTCTGCAGGTGTTAAGCAGGCCCTAGCCAACGTATTCTTGTCTCTGCTTAATCCAGGTGATGAGGTGGTTGTGTGTACTCCCTACTGGGCGGGTTATACCAGTGTCATTCAGCTAGCTGGGGGTAAGCCTGTATTTATTAAGGGTAGGCCGGAAGATCATTTTGAACCTACGCCTGAGCAGCTAGACCAAGTGATTACACCGCGGACGAAGGCTATTCTTTTTTCCTCTCCTTGTAATCCTGCTGGCTGGATCTTTTCCAAGGCATCGCTCACAGCTATAGTCGATGTGCTAGCTCAGCACCCCCATGTCCTGGTGATTGCCGATGAGATTTACGAGTACATTCGTTTTGTAGCGTACTACACCAGTATGGGGGCCCTGCCAGGGATGCAAGACCGTACCATCACGGTGAATGGTTTTTCTAAGAGCTTTGCTATGACGGGCTGGCGTGTGGGCTACCTAGCCGCACCACTGTGGCTGGCCAAGGCTTGTAGTAAAATCCAAGGACAGCTTTCTTCGGCTGCCAGTTCTATTGCGCAGCGGGCTGCGCTGGCTGCTATGGAAAGCGATAAGTTATTAGTACAGCCTATGGTAGCTGCCTACCGCCAAAGGCGCGATCTAGCGATGCGGCTCCTGAGTGAGCTGCCAGGGTGTAGGTACCCTAGGCCTCTCGGCGCTTTTTATCTGTTTCCAGATATCAGCTACTACTTTGGCCAGGTAGCCGGGACCAGCGTTATCCGCCATTCAGCAGACTTTTGTGCGTATGTTTTGCAGGCGGCACATGTCGCCCTGGTGCCTGGAGATGCTTTTGGCGAGCCTCGCTGTGTGCGGCTCTCCTATGCCGTCACAGAAGCAACCCTACAAAAAGCTGTACGACGTCTTCAAGCAGCTTTACATAGACTCAAGTCTATTTAGTAGTTAGGCCAGTAGGTTGCAGCGCTAGGTAGTTACTGATATTGTGTTTTGTATAGCGATGCATAAGCACCGTTTTGGACCAGTAGGTCTTCGTGGGTTCCTTGCTCTCGCACCCTGCCCTGGTCTAGCACAATAATTTCGTCCGCATGCCGGATGGTAGCAAGCCGGTGCGCTATGATGATGGCCGTTCTGCTTTGTAATAACCGGGCCGTGGCCTGCTGAATGAGCGCTTCTGTTGCTGTATCCATGGAAGCCGTAGCTTCGTCGAGAATTAAAATACAAGGATCGTATACAAAAACGCGTGCAAAAGCCAAGAGCTGCCGCTGTCCCATGGAGAGTGTCATTCCCCCCTCTTGGACGTTGTAATTATAACCTCCTGGCAAGCTTTGGATAAAGTCATGAATTCCTACCAGCTGTGCTGCTTCTACTACGCGTTCGCTAGGAATCGCTTTATTCCCCAGCGTGATATTGTCGTGTATACTAGTGGAGAACAAGAATACATCCTGCAAGACCAAGCCTATGTTTTGCCGTAAGACCCGGACATCATAGTCCAGAATATTAGCACCATCTAGGGCAATGGTTCCTTGCTGGGCATCATAGAACCGCTCTAGGAGGTTGGCGATAGTAGATTTGCCTGCACCGGTTGCTCCTACAATAGCGAGTGATTTCTGGGCCTGGATATGGAACGAGACGTCCTTGAGTACATAGTTATCACCTTCATAGGCAAACCATACCTTATCAAAGGTAATGGCTCCTTGTACACATTTGGGTAGGTAAGTACCTTGGTTCTGCGCCTGCTCGGTGTTCTCAAGTAGTCTGATGATTCTGTCAGCACTCACCAGGCCCATTTGTAAAGTATTAAAACGCTCGACCAGGTAATAGAGCGGGCGAAAAAACATCGTAAGGTACATCAGAAAAGCCGTCAACTTACCCAGGGAGATGTATCCTTTGATCACACTGTGCGCACCATACCAAATCAATAAGCTGATACCAATAGCCCGAAGCATCTCTAGTACCGGGAAGTACAAAGCATAGTAGAAGACCGACTTGTTATGTGCATTTCTATGCACTGCATTCAGGGCCTCAAACTGAGCCAGCTCTTGTTGCTCCCTATTGAAGATCTGTATCATGCTCATGCCTGTCAGGCGAACCTGTACGAAGGTATTGAGCTGTGCCATTGCATTGCGTACTTGTTTGTAGGCAAACTTTAGTCTTTCCTTGAGTAAGTATATACTCCAAGATAGGAGTGGTAGAATGGCCAAACTTAGCAAGGCTAGCTGCCAGTCTATATAAACCATAAAAGCTGCTACAGCTAGCAGCTGCAGCAGGTCTGCAAGCAGTGTAGCAAGTCCTTCGTTAAAGACATGGGCGATCATCTCCGTGTCTGAAATGTTTCGGGTGACTAGCCTGCCAATAGGCGTCTTGTGGTAGAAGCTGATCCTCATCCGTATGGTATGGGTATAGATTTGGACGCGCAGGTCCTTGGCTATGTGCTGGCCCAGCCACTCGGAGAGATAGATGAGATAGTATTGTACCAGCACTTGTGTGGCCAGCAGGATCAGTAGGCCAACGGCCATGCCAACGAGTCCTGCGTAGTCCTCCTTAGTGATGTAGTGGTCAAGGGTGTGCTGAACCAGGAAAGGTCTACTAGGGCCTATGACTCCCACAGCCAGGGTGAGTACAATGAGCAAGCGAAAGATATGTTGGTAAGGCTTGACAAGCCGGAAGAGCTCACGAAGAACTCTTCGGTCGAGGATTGGGATATTTCTTTGCTTTTTGCTGAGCATACTGGGCCGAGTTTAGGAAAGGCTCGAGGGCGTGGTTCTGATAAATTCTTCTTTTACTAAGAGGAGATAGCGGCTAGATCAGCAACCTTAGTCAAGGTCAGTCCATAAGCAGGTACCAAGCTAGTGATGAAGCTACGATATTTTTGCTTTGTAGGCGCTTCAAACGTTGCACTACTTTTTTCTAACCCTACCCCCGGAGTAGGCTGTTGGCAATACTCCCTACCATACCCCGTAGCAAGTGACTAGTCTGTATAAGAAAGATAAGCCGGCCATCAGGGATCGGTATCCATGGGGTTTGTGTAGCAGTGCAGCGATAACGGCCGGCCCCTGGCCTGATTTTACGGAAGCTTGCCTAGCCTGCTAGGTCATATCGCATAGCTGCTGCCTCATGCATAGCTTCTGCCACCAGCTTATGGGTCAGTAAGTAGTTTTTTGTTTGTAGCAAAGGATTTTTGTCTGTACAAAGGTATTGAAGAGCTTCGCCAGGGCCTAAGTTAGTCTGAAGATTGCGGACTTGCAGGACTGATCCTCCTCCCCACTGAGCCTAGATTCCTTTGCCATGGCTCCAGACCTCCCTTGCGTGCATCCAGGGCTGTTGCAAGGGGGGTAAGGCTGAATCTGCGGGCTCCTAGATCCTTTGTATCTTCTCAATAAATGCATAACTTCTACTTAAATATAGCCATAGCCATTATACTCGGCAAGCTTCCAGATCTATGCCCCTCTCCTGCATCTTCCCACCAACGACGCTTAGAACTTCTATCCCTCTCTCCTCGTCCTGGGGGAGTGCCAGTCAATACTGCCTTTATATTAGCAGCGCTCAAATGGCTTAATTTTAAACATCGTTCATCGTCTCCAAACCGCTGGCACATGGCAGCGGTAGTCAGCCCAACAAAAACGGCTCTTAAATAAAAGGGTTCGGCGTTATAGAAGTATATAATCAACACTCCCGCTGCAAGGGGTAGCCTAGATCAGAGCTGCGGGGCTGCTAGCCCCTTGTATCATCTTCTGGGTAAGTTAGCAACTTCGTTCTAAGCAAGTATACCATGCTCGGTAAATTCCTAGATCCTAAAGCTAAGTGAGAGACCTCGCAGCTTGTAAGTCACCCCGTCGCTGGCCACTATACTAGGCTTTTAAGGCCATTTTAATCAGCTGCTCTACAGAGAGCTCGTCCGGATGTGTTCTGAGTACATGCAAAATAGCTTTCTCTCCCTGGCTCTTAGGGATGCCGAGCCTAGCCAAGGCCGCTAAGGCTTCTCGGTGTATGGATCCACGGCTAAACACTTCAGTAGATACAGCCACATGCCCGGTAGCTAGCCCATGTGCCTTGGTGCTCAGCTCTAAGATAATGCGCTGTGCTGCTTTCTCTCCTATGCCTTTGACAGCTTGGAGCATGGCTACACTTTGATTGAGGATGGCATGCTGGAGCTCATCAGGTGTCAACGAAGATAGAATCGTCATAGCCACCCGTGGGCCCACACCATTTACGCCTATCAAATACAGAAACCACTGCTTCTCGGCCAAGCTTGCAAATCCATATAGCGTTTGTGCCTCTCCTGTAGTATGCAGATGCGTAAAAAGTTTGCCGCGCGTTAAGTTTTTTATATTGTCATAGGTCTGTAGAGAAATATGAACTTCGTAGCCTAGCCCACCTACTTCTATAACGACCTGGGTAGGGTTGCTATGTATAAACTGACCTGCAATATGAACAATCATCTCATAAACCTTGGAGCTAGATAGGCTACCGATATGGTAGTTAATCGCACTCGTAAAAACTTCTGCTAAGAAAACTTAAATAACCCTTCCGGCCTGCTCTTAAATCTGTAGGTGCCGCTCGCCATAGTGCTAGCCTCCTAAGGTCTTGCTGCAGCGCCTATATGCTCTCAGCTAACCTACAGAGCTGAGCTAGGAGCACAAGTAACGGTGCAAGCTGCTGATAGACAAAATATACACAATAGTACATATATTCTTGCAGCTATTCGCCATCTTCATAAGAAGATACTAAGGGCCAAGCCCAAAATGTTCGGGAAACCTACAAAAAGTTTTACATACTTAGTCTTTGGAAATAACAACGACAACCCTGAAAATCAAAGCATTACGCCACTGGCTGTTCCAGCTAGTAGGGCTGATATTTTTACCCACCTTGGCCCAGAGTAATCCTGAACAAGCCAGTCCTCTAAACAATCCGAAGCTGTGTCTAGAGGTAGTGTTAAAAGAGCCCCAAGACACCGATCGAGGTGCCTACGTTATTATAACCAACATCTCAGGAACTCCATTAGAACTGAGTCAATACAATCTGGTTCGAGAAGGTGCAGAGGAGGCAATGAACATTCAGTGCCAAAATATGGCAGGAGAAACGATCGAGCTAACGCTAGGCCAACCCATATGCCTGGCAGAGCTGCTAGACACATCAGTATTGTCCGAGGGTAGCAGCCGTCTTATCCTATTTTTAAAGCCTAGTGAAGGCATTAGGAATATCGAGCTGGTCTTGTATGTATTGGATTCGACCAAAGAGTTAGTCTGTAAACCAGTATCTACAAAGCTGATGAGAGAACGGTCCTGGTCATCTCGAAAAATCATCACCCATATCGCTCTCCCAGTTGTGGGCTTTGTGGCTGCTTTAGTCTGTTCCTGGTGTATTTGGGACAGATACACAGCTTACCAAAATCTTCAACCGGACCTTATTAATAGTGATGAGAACTCTTTACTTAAGGCCTATGCCAATAAAGATAGATTAAACCATGCCAACCAACGTGAGCTAGCTACAGCCATGGATGATCTAGGTCATCGATTTATGCAGAAAAATGAACACGATCAAACCCCCCAGTACTTTGAGCAAGCCCTAGCTGTACGAGAGGATCTCGACAAGGAAGACCATCTTGATGTAGCCCTATCCCTTAACAATGTGGGAAAAGCCAACGGGGCCTTGGGCAACGACGAAGCCTTCCCGTACTTACCAGAAGCTCTAGCTATGCTAGAGCTTCTCTACGAAGGCGGCTTTCCTGAAGTAGAGGAGTTCCTGACGAAGCTACAGGAGCTTTACGAAAAGAAACGTCCTGAAATAGCTAATCACTTCAACAATGTAGGGGCAGCCTATTATCGCCCAGGCGACGATGAAGAAGCCCTAGATTCCGAGGAGGAGTCCCTGGTGAGGATAAAGGGGCTCTACGCAGAGAAGCGTCCTGAAATAGCTGATCACCTCAACAGGGTAACCTATGATAGCCTAGGAAGGCCTGAACAAAACCCGCAGTGTCGGGAGCAAGCCCGGGCTGTGCCAGTAGTACCTCCAGCCAGAGAAGCAAGCCGATGCCATTGCCTAGGGAATAGTTACCACCTAGTAGCACTGAGAGTTCAGCAAAAAGGAGAACAACAGCGCGCCGAGGAATATCTAGCAAAAGCCAATAATGCTTTTAAGAAGGCTGTAGAAGTCAGCAATTCAGTAAAGGCAGACTTCTGGGCCGCCTATGGCAATTTTTTGTTGGCTACAAGGCAACCAGCCCAAGCATATGCTTACCTAACAGCAGCCATAGCTAGTAAAGATGATGAGAGTTGGCTATACTATGACTCACTAGAAAAGCCAATAGTAACGCCCATACTCCAGGAGAAGATAGCACAGATACCACCCCCAGAACAAGATCGGGGTCAGATGATAATGCTCCGAGGAATAGACTATGCCTACTACTTGCTTATCCATCATTATGCAGCCTTTGAGCAAGCAGGCGTCCAGCCAAGTGCATCCAGGGCTGACTACCTACTCGCCTATCGTAGGGCTATAGATCTCCGCAAGGACCAGTGGGGAGGACAACTGGAAGATGAGCTAGCCGACTATCTCTACCAGGGGTTAATAGATACACAAGCACCAGCCTAAAGCCTTTCCCCAGCTGCCCTGGGGAAAGACAGCTCGGCAAAGCGCCGGGGTAGGCAAAGTCTTTACTAGCCTGGCTATTGGCGGTAGGCGTCAGTAAAGGCTTCGCTCTCCCCATGAGTGTAGCCTCTAGGAAGCATCCTCTTGGTTAGCTTGGGTACCGAGAGATGCTCAGCTACTAGCCCTATGTACGAAGAGCGACAATCCTCCCGAACTTCTGGGTAGTACACACCAAAAATCTTGACTTCTAGGTTACCAATGTGCACAGCCAACGGGCTTGCCACTTTCGATTCTTGCCAGTAGGCTCTATTAATAATAATCAGGTGGCGCCTAAGGATGATCGCGCCGCATAGCCCTTTGTAAAGCTCTTTCTTTGATGCTCTGACGCTTATCGTATAATTTTTTCCCTTTGGCTAGCACAATCTCCAGCTTGGCTAAGCCCCGTGCGTTTATAAAAAGCTGAATGGGGATAATGGTAAGGCCCTGCTCTTTGTTTCTCATGAGCTTACTAAGCTCTTTGCTATGTAAGAGCAGCTTCCGAACGCGAGTCTCGGCATGATTGTAAATATTGCCCTGCGTATAAGGAGCAATGTGCATCCCCCTAACCCAAAGCTCTCCCCGCAAGAAATAGCAGTAAGCTTCTTGTAGGCTGACCTTGCTAGCTCTAATAGACTTAATCTCGGTACCTGTTAGCACCAGCCCAGCTACATACTTGTCTAAGAAAGTGTACTCAAAGCTAGCACGCCTGTTTTTGATCGTTAGATCCTGCTTGGTCCGGCTTGTATTCTGTTTCATGTAACTTACAGAAGCATACTAGGCAGTACAGTGGCGCTCAAGTCGCAAAAATCATGCGCTAGATACTGATAGTGAGCTGTTAGCGCAATCATGGCCGCGTTATCGGTACAGTAGGCTAGACGGGGAATAAAAACCTGCCACTTTGCCTGGTCAGCCAGCTGTGCTAGCTGTTTTCTAAGCCCTGAATTGGCTGCTACGCCGCCCGCTATAGCAATGGTTGAGATACCCGTCTGGGCCACGGCCTTTTTGAGCTTCTCCAGCGCCATGCTCACCAGCGTATGCTGAATGCTTGCACAGAGGTCTTCCCGATTGTTGGCTACAAAATTGGCATCTTTTTCTTGATTCTCTCTGAGAAAATAGAGAAAAGCCGTTTTGATACCACTGAAGGAAAAATCAAGCTGTGGCATCTTAGTAGTCGAAAACTGAAAACGATGCGGATCGCCATGTTGCGCGTAATGATCAACCAGAGGGCCCCCAGGATAGGGCAGCCCCATCAGCTTAGCTATCTTGTCAAAGGCTTCGCCCATAGCATCATCTCGTGTCTGCCCGAGGGCCTCCATGGCTAAATAGTCTGCTACACGTACTAGCTGTGTATGCCCTCCACTGACGGTCAGGCACAGCAAAGGAAAAGGAGGCTGAGGTTCATCAATAAAATTGGCTAAGACGTGTGCCTGCATATGATTTACTGCTATAAGCGGGATGCCTAGTGAGAAGGCCATGGACTTAGCAAAGGAAGCCCCTACCAATAGCGCTCCCAGTAGCCCTGGACCTTGAGTAAAAGCGATGGCACTAAGCATTGATTTGGCTATGCCAGCATGCTGTAGCGCTTGGTCTACGACAGGAATGATGTGCCGTTGGTGAGCCCGTGAGGCTAGCTCTGGGACAACACCTCCATAACGTTTGTGAACCGATTGGGTAGCCAATACATGGCTTGCTATTTTTTTGTTGCGAATAACAGCAGCAGCCGTCTCATCACAAGATGACTCAATAGCCAGTATAATCAGATCTTGGGTATGCATTGCCTACCACTAGCCATGAATCAAAGCTAGTCAAAAAATTAGCCAAGTTCTTCAGAGAACTTCTATGAAGCTTCATCAGAACACTTGTATCTGCCTGCAGGGTGCCTATTGACAATCTTAATAGCATGCTAGTAGGATAGGCTCGTTCCTTGTTTTTAGAAGATTTTCAGCTTCTCTTTAGGTAGGAATCGAGGCTAGCTAACCAGTCCTCGTAAACTTCGTACCCAATTTGCAAGCAATACTTTTCGATGATACGCTCCACAATCGGTGGTATGTAGCAGACCCATAGCCTTACGTTCATAGAAAACGCTATAGAGCCTACCCTGCTTATCTCACACGAAATTGTGCACTGTAAATCCACCGTTCACTATGAACCCATCAGTTGCTGCTACGCCTTCTAGAAAACTTGGTTGCTTGTACGAAAGCGTTATATTCAATGAAAATCGCTCATTGAGTCGGAACCTACCTTGTAAGCCCATCAAAAACCCAAGCACGGTTGGAGGAAAGCAATCAAAGCCTACCCCAGCTTCTATATCCAGTATGTACCTCTTGTAAGAGTAGAGTGTGTCTGTTTTGAAAAACAGGCTGTGCTTTTTGTCCATATCGGTACTCAGGCCAATTAAAAAAGTTTTCTCTCGGTAGCTAATATAGTTATCCAAGCAATGGCAACCATAATTATTTAGCCAGTAATAGCACGGTATCCAAGCTACTCCGCCCCAGGGCAGGTATGGTAGCCGCGTTGCTGCCTTACCCCTAAGTATATACTGTGAGATAGAAAAGCAATAGAACCAGAACATAGGATTCACGAGGACACTGGCGTCCGTATCATCAATACCGAGTTCGGTACCAACTAAAGAATACAGCCTCCAATCTAGCTCACGGAACCTGAAATGCTGGAGTATTAGTAGGCGATTAAACAATGGTCGACTATCTGCGTTGCTTTTTTGGTTTTTTTTATAGACCGAAAGACCCACTGCAGCTATGGCAAAGCTAATCATGTATTCCGAGAGGCAACGCAAAATTCGTGCATCAATCGTATTAAAGCCCGACCACATACAATCTGTCCCTAGATTAAAGAGTTTGCTAACGGCTATGGTCGTTCTGGTCGCAAAATGATCTGACAGTACCAGTTGACCAGAAAGTAAATTGTAGTCAGGCAAGAGGAATACTACTTCTCTTGCTTCTTGCACAAGACTGGGCTCTGCACCATATATTTCATTAGCAGCATACGTATAGCCAGACAGCCCTAGACATAGCAAGATCGTGGGGAGCTTGATTTTTAGCATTTTTTTCTAGACCTAAGCGGCCCCTCCAAGGTTCGAGTGAAAAAGATATACATAGGGAAGATAGTTTAAAGAAGATAGTTACTGAAGCAGCGCCTAGGTCGTTTGTGCTACGGGCTTTGCGCTAGAAATTACTTAAGATACAAAGGCTCAAAAGAAGCTAGGTCTGCAAATACTTTTTGCTGAAACTTAGCGTAAGCCAGAGCACCTACATGCCGGGCTGAAGGATAGATGGCATCCAAAAAAATAGCATGACAATGATCCTCCAAGACCGGCTTGCACTTTCCAGCCCCATCACCGAAAAAAAGTATAGGATATTGTTTAAGCCAAGACCGGAAGCTGTCTACAGTAACGATATGGGAGTGCGGCGCTACCAGCACCTCCCCTGCTGCATCTGAAATCGTACAATATACTTCCATTCTGCGGGCGTCAATCATAGGGCAAAGTAGGGCTTGGCTAAGATTATAAGGGACTATCCCATGGACCATGCCTGCTAGGGTACTTATAGCTATCAGCGGAATGCCCAAAGCATACGCTAGTCCCTTAGCAGTGGCTACCCCAATACGCAATCCTGTGTAAGATCCGGGCCCTTCAGAAACCGCTATGGCTACTAAATCTTCTTTAGTGTAAGGACTTATGTCCAGTAAATGTACTATTATAGGCAACAAAGACTCAGCGTGTGACCGGGCTATGCATAGCGTATGGCATGCTACTAGCCTTCCCTCATAGCACAAGGCGACTGAGCAAACTCGTGTAGCGGTTTCTATGCTTAGTATGAGAGCCAATAGCGAATGGAAAGTATAATATAGCTAATACACTGATAGCTCGATAACCCTCATACAGACAGGACTTATATGCAATCTAGGCAAGTCGTTTGGATTATCCAGCAAAATTATGCCCTTACGTCCATAAAAATGCGGTAGAGTATGGTTGCCTTTCCTAATCCTTAGTAATGGATTGTAATGCCGCTAGTTAGTGTGTATCCATCATCTGTCGCTACGCCTTTAAAATCCGGCGTCTTGTACGAGCATGCTGCATTCAATGAAAATTCCTCATTGAGTCGGCACTTAATTTGCACGCCTATCAAATAAGACCATGCTTTTTCTGATGATAAAAGAGGGGCTACCCAAGCTCCAGCTTCTATATCTAGTATCCATCCCTTGTAAGAGTAGAGCGCATCTGTTTTGCAAAACAGGCCTCGCTCCTGGCTACTGGTACTCAGACCTATTAAAAAAGTCTTGTCCCGGTAGCTAATATAGTTATCCCAGTGGTCGAATCCATTAGCACGATCGTACCAATAAGTCGGTAGCCAAGCTACTTCGCCCCAGGGTACGTGTGGTATAATCGTTGCTACCCCGCCCGTAGCTAAATAATAAAAGAGAGAGCAGGCAGAGAACCAAAATGCGAAATCGAGGAGGCGGTCCTCTAGGCGATCATTCCCATTCTCCTTAGAAAATAACTCACAAGGAATTAACCCATATGTCCTCCAGTCTAGCTTACGATACTTAAAATGCTGAAGAATTATTAGGCGCGTCAGGGACGATGGTGCATCATATCTCTCAGGTTTTCTAGCCTCGTAGGCATGCAATAGCGATAAAATAGCAGTGTAGCTTAGCACGGCATTCGGAATTCTTACCAAAATCCTTGCTGGATCAAGCCCTAGATGATCTTCCAAGCGATTCCAAAGCTTCGCATAGGTTACAGCCATCCGGCTTGTAAAATAATCTGACTGGCTAAATTTATGAGGCGATGTTGTATTGCGGTCAAGAAAGTACAATTCTATTTCTCGTGCTTTTTGCTCAAAGTTTGGCTTGGTACCACCTGTCTCATGAATAGCATACGTATAGCCAGGTAACCCTAGGAACAGTAAGATTATCTTACACCTCACTTGCATCATTTTCCAGAATTTTTTATTGACACTTATTGACACTAGACTAGGAGAATAGACGTTAAACAGGTCGCTCCTGCTGATAAAGACTGCTAAGATAATAGATAGCCTGGATAATTTTTTCTTGAATAACCTGGAAGTTACTTTGCTGCCTACTACCCATATAGATATAGCCCAGCAGAAACCGAACGGAGCTACTGTGGGGGGAGGCTAGTAGGTGTTTGTGCAGCCGATAGGCTTCTCGCATTCTCCGCTTGATGGTATTCCTAGTCACTGCACTCTTGAACTTCCTTTTAGGGGCAGCAAACATCACCTGTGTGTTACTGACTAACTGCCTATTACGGGATAGGTAAACTAGGCGTATGGGATAGAAATTCACAGTCTTGCCGTGTCTAAAAAGCGCATTAATCAACTTCTTGCTGCTGAGGCGCCCGTGTTTGCTAAAAGTATATCTAATAATAGCGTAGTTTAGTGAGCCAATGGATATTCGAACACAAACCTAATAACACGCGTGATTTTGTGCCAGGTTATGTAAAAACTTTTTGTTTATTATCGTAAAAAAAGTGTTAAGAAACGTTATGCCTTTACCTATTCGAATTTTTGCCGGAAGCGCTTCGCAAGATTTAGGCACAAGGATTGCCGCAGCCCTTGGACAGCCACTAGGCAGCCTAGCGCTCCGAAAATTTAGCGATGGAGAGCTATATCCGGTATTCAAGGAATCTATTCAGAACGCCCGAGTAGTACTAATACAGTCTACACAGCCACCCGCAGCACATATGATAGAGCTACTCCTGATGATTGATGCAGCCAAGCATGCAGGTGCCCACGAGGTTATCGTGGCAGCTCCCTATCTAGGATATATGCGACAAGATAAGATCCAGCACAGCGGTGGCCCGCTAGGAGCAAAGCTCCAGACCGACATATTGGCTGCTGCAGGAGCGGCTAGGCTAATAACCTGCGATCCGCATACGGGAAAAATAGCCGACTTTTTTCACGGACCTGTGGTTCAGCTCGGCAGTTCTTCAGTTTTTATTCCCTACATCCAGGCACTCCGGCTCGAACACCTGATCTTAGCAGCACCCGACCTTGGGGCTATAAGTAGGGTCCAAAGCTACGCCCAGCATCTTGGCGTAGCGCTTGTAGCATGCCATAAGCAGCGACCAGCTCCGAATGAAGTAGCTACAATACAGGCCATGGGCCCTGTACGAGGAGCTGATATTGCCTTGATAGATGATATCGTAGACACCGGTAATACGCTCTGCAAGGCTGCTGAGCAGCTTAAAGCCCATGGGGCTCGGTCCATTCGGGCATTTTGCACACATGCTGTGCTTTCTGGAGATGCGTATCAAAACCTGGCAGCTTCAGCCATTGAAGAACTAGTAGTGACGGATACAATCCGGCTGCAACAGACTAGTAGCAAAATCAAGGTCTTTAGCATGGCAGGGCCTATTGCTAAGACTATCCAGCAGCTGGTATAAGCCAAGATCGGTTATGTTATTCGTGCTGTGGTAACTATATTCGCACGCATCGTACACTTTAAATCATATACAGCCATGAACACTATTGAGATTATCGGCTACCAAAGGGGAAGTTTCGGTAAGCGGGCAGCCAAGCAACTACGCGCAGAAGCTAACGTGCCTGGCATACTTTATGGAGGCAAAGCACAGGTTCACTTTTACACCCCGATGGCACTACTTAAAGCGCTAGTATACACCCCTCAGGCACATTTTGTACTGCTTAACATTGAGGGCACTACTTACAGGTGTATACTTCAAGATATCCAATTTCATCCTGTAAGCGAAATCATCTCGCACATAGACTTCCTGCAGATCTTTGACGATAAAAAAATCAAAATGGATATACCTACGGTCTTGGCAGGCAGCTCTCCTGGCGTAGCCAAAGGAGGTAAGCTGGTCAATAAAATGAAAAAGTTGCCCGTATCAGCTTATCCAAAAGATATGCCTGATCAAATTAAAATTAATGTTGCTACCCTTGATCTCGGACAGATGGCTCGGATACGCGACATTCAGGCTGAGCAATACACTATCTTGGCGCCTGCTAGCATACCAGTAGCTGTGGTAGCAATGACCAGAGCCCTACGCACTGCGGGAGAGGAAGGAAACAAAAGCGCTAAAAAATAGCCTTTTGAGGAGCTTGGGAGCGAGATAACAAACGCTATGTAAGCACAACACTTTGTAAGTTAGAACCTTAACTACGAATCTACTAGGTAAAAGGCATAGAGATTGTTTTGACGTGTTAGCCATGGCACAAAGCTATGCGCAGCATGCAGGATCCTAGAAACTTAGCTCGCCTGGCGCCTATCTGGCTAGCTACACTTTTAAAGACAGGCTGAAGACAGGCTGCTCTCGTGCTGAGAAAGCCTTGCAGCAGCTCGCTTTCACCCTAGAAAATTGTTTGTATGAAGTACCTCATCATTGGGCTAGGAAACGTGGGAGAAGAATATGGCTCAACGCGCCATAACGTTGGGTTTCAGGTGCTTAACCACTTGGCAGCACGACAGGGCAGAGACTTTCGCCCTAGCCGCTTGGCTTTACTAGCTACATTTAGGTACCGCGGCAGAACCATTAATCTGGCCAAGCCCACCACTTATATGAACCACAGTGGCAAAGCTGTACGATACTGGCTAGACCAGCTCAGCCTACCAACTGCGCAGAGCCTCATAGTGGTAGATGATGTAGCCTTACCTTTTGGCAAGCTAAGGATGCGCATGCAAGGTTCTAGTGCTGGGCACAATGGACTGAAGAGCGTAGAAGAGCACCTAGGTACGCAAGCCTATCCACGCCTCCGGGTAGGGATAGGCCGTGACTTTGCGCCAGGCCAGCAAGCTGCGTATGTGTTAGCGCCTTTTACGAACCAGGAGTTGGCTGCTTTGCCTAGGCATCTTGCCCAAGCCTGCGAGATGATTCTTGCTTTTTGTACCGTGGGCATCGGCAGGGCCATGGAGCAATATAACTAGCCTGCGCCTGACATGTTCAAGGTATGTAAGGACAGCCCTAGCTTAGGGGTATAGTCTAGATGCTTAGCCAGCCTTATGATGCAGTTAGGTTGTGCGCAAGGATGCTTGCATCTAGTCTTATAGTTGCTATCGAAATGCCAGCTGCCGCTCGATAGCGTGATCTTCGATCCGCTTAAAGAGCAGAGTAGGCTGCTGAATTACTTGTCCAGGCTTTAGCAGGTCGAGGTTAGCTCCTCTAGGCCACGCTGATGGCGATATGCCCAGTATCTTGCTTAATTGCTGGCCGGTAAAAGGTAGGAAAGGCATCCCGAGCGCAGCGATGTTGGCCGTAAGCTGCAGCGCAATGTTCAGTACGGTCTGCACTTGTTCTTGCTCTGACTTGATCAGGTGCCAAGGCGTCGTATCTGCCAAATATTTATTGCCTAGCCTAGCCAGGTCCATCCAGCGTTGGATAGCTTCTTTAAACTTATACTGCTCAATAGCCTGTCCGATTTGCTCAGGAGCTTGCTGTATTTTCGTCAGGACTGCTTGATCTAGGCTGGTGAGGGTTACTCTGGCAGGTACAACGCCCTGAAAATATTTATGGACTAGCACCAAAGTTCTGTTGATAAAATTACCCAGGGTAGCCACCAGCTCATGATTATTCCTAGCCTGGAAGTCTTGCCAGGTAAAATCACTATCCTTGTTCTCTGGAGCATTGCTGCAAAGCACATAGCGAAGCACATCTTGCTTGCCCTTGAAACTTGCTAGATACTCATGAAGCCATATAGCGTAGTTGCGTGAGGTAGATATTTTCTTTCCTGTGAGATTCAAAAATTCGTTAGCTGGGATGTTCTCAGGCAAAATAAACCCTCCATGGGCTTTGAGTATGACTGGGAAGACAATACAGTGAAAGAAGGTGTTGTCCTTCCCGATGAATTGGATGAGCTTGGTTTGGGGATCTTTCCAAAAAGGTTCCCAATCTTGGCCATGTGCAGCTGCCCAGACCTGCGTAGCGCTGATGTAGCCAATGGGGGCATCGAACCAAACATAGAGTACCTTGGAGATAGCTTCGGGCAAAGGTACAGAAACCCCCCAAGACAGATCACGGGTTATAGCCCGAGGCTGCAGGCCTTGGTCTAGCCAAGCCTTGCACTGCTTATACACATTGGGTTTCCAATTTTTATGCGCTTCTAGTATCCATGTTTTAAGCCACCCTTCGTATTGATCTAGCGGCAAGTACCAGTGCTTGGTTTTTTTGCGCACAGGAGCTGATCCGCTCAAAGCTGATCGGGGGTTGAGGAGCTCTTCAGGGCTCAGGGTAGCACCACATGACTCACACTGGTCGCCATAGGCTGCTGTATAGCTGCATCTAGGACAAGTACCGTATACATACCGATCTGCCAGAAACTGCTGATGAGCTAGGTCGTAGTATTGTTCCGTCTCGCGAACCTTGAGTATGTCTTTTTGATGCAGCGTAGTAAAAAAGGCGGAGGCCGTCTGGTGATGCAGCGGCGCAGAGGTCTGCGCAAAAATATCAAAGCTAATACCCAGGTCATACAAGGCCTGTTTATTTAGATTATGGTACTTATCTACGAGCTGTTGTGGTTGGATTCCTTCGTGCTGCGCACGAAGGGTGATGGGTACGCCATGCTCGTCAGAACCACTCACAAAAAGCACCCGATGTCCTTGACTACGCAAGTACCTGGCATAGATATCTGCAGGGATGTAAACACCAGCGAGGTGCCCTATATGGACAGGGCCATTGGCATAGGGCAGGGCAGCTGTGATCGTATATGTGCGCTGTTGGGTCTGCTGGAGCATATGCTAGGGCTTTGGAATAGGCTCAGGCTATCAGGCTACGGCACTGCATAGATGATTTTGGAAGGTCACTTGGACGCACACGGTATAGTCACCGATCGTCAGTTGTTCTCCCTTAGTCAGTTCCTCTGTTATCACAAGCTGCGTTGCTTGTGTCTCCCGACAGAGGTAGGCTTGGTGCTTTGCGATAGCTGCTATAACCAAGGGTTCCCCTGCGGCTATAGTTAGCTCGATTTTATCCTGTACAGCCAGGCCCTGGTCTTTGCGCAAGTGCTGGATACGATTTACTAGATCTCGGGCGATGCCTTCTTGTCTGAGAGCATCGTTCAGGGTGATATCTAGCGCTACGGTAATACCGTCTTGTTTGGCTACAGACCATCCAGGTATATCTGCTGAGACAATGAACACATCCTCCAGCGCAAGCCGGATGCTCGAGGATTTTCGCAGCGATGGCATGATGTCTTCAGCCGCTATGAGCTGCTCTAGCTGGGATGAGCTTTGGTCAGGCTCTGCTACCATCTGGGTGACGATTGGCAGCTGGATATGTCCGGTTTTTTCTAATTCTTTTATGGCTGTTTGGCTCAGCTGCGAGATAGCCTCACTGATAGCCCCTATTTGTTTTCCGTAACGCTGGCCTAGCTTTTTAAAGTTGGGCTTAATGCTTTTGGCCACCACAGCAGTGGTATCATCTACATACTGAATGTGCTTGACGTTTACCTCGGCCAGGATCAGGTCTTCTACTGAAGCAATTTGTTGCCGCATTGAGGGCCCTGTTACAGGAATCACGAGCTTCGTAAGGGGCTGCCTGACCTTGAGATGGTGTTTTTTTCTGAGCGAATGTACCAAGGAAGCAATCGTCTGTGCCTGTTGCATTTTCAGCAGCAGGCTAGCATTGATCGCTGCAGCATCTGCTTCGGGCCAGTCGCTCAGGTGCACGGACACCGCTGGTTCGGCCGGGGTTGTCTGGTTTAGGTCTTGGTAGAGCCGTTCTGTATAGAAAGGTGCTATGGGAGCGGCTAGCTGGGTAACTGTAACTAAACAGGTATGGAGTGTCTGGTAGGCAGCATGCTTATCTACACTCTGTCCTTCTTGCCAAAAACGTTTTCTATTCAGTCGTACATACCAGTTGCTCAGGTCATCTACCACAAAGTCTTGGATAGCCCGGCTAGCCCTAGTAGGCTCATAAGCCTCGTAAGCTACAGTAACCGCCTGACTCAAGCTATGTAGCCGAGCGATAATCCACTGGTCGATTTCCGCACGCTCAGCCAGGGGGATAGCTGGCGCTGTCGAGGTAAAACCATCAAGGTTGGCATAGAGCGCGAAGAAGTTATAGGTGTTTTGTAGGGTAGCAAAGAACCGACGGGTTACTTCTACAGGCCCCTCAGGATCAAACTTGAGGTTGTCCCAGGGATGGGCGTGGCTGATCATATACCAGCGCAGGGCGTCTGGCCCATGCTGGTCT
The DNA here is from genome assembly GCA_039029235.1 of Bacteroidota bacterium. Taxonomy (GTDB): domain Bacteria; phylum Bacteroidota; class Bacteroidia; order Cytophagales; family Amoebophilaceae; genus JBCBRR01. The sequence continues at coordinate 20,622 of JBCCGO010000009.1, forward strand.
ATAGCCTGAAAGGGGTCAATGGCATTGCCCAGCCGTTTGGACATCTTCTGGCCTTTTTTATCCAGCACTAACCCATTGGAGACCACATTTTTAAAGGCTACACTATCAAAGAGCATTCCAGCTAGCGCATGTAAGGTGAAGAACCAGCCGCGTGTCTGGTCAACGCCTTCGGCAATAAAATCTGCTGGGAAGTGTTCTTGAAAGACTTGCTGGCTCTCAAAAGGATAGTGCCATTGGGCATACGGCATGGCTCCAGCGTCAAACCATACATCGACCAGGTCAGGTTCTCGGTACATTTTTTCTCCTTCGTCACTGACCAAAACGATATGGTCTACATCAGGCCGGTGCGGATCAAAGTCTTCGGGAAGCGGGTGGTCCATATAGCCAGCAGCAACAGCTTTATCTACTTCCTCACGGAGTTCCTGCATAGAGCCGATACATTTTTCGGCTTGTTGGCCAGGGGTGCGCCAGATAGGCAGTGGTGTGCCCCAGAAACGATCTCGGCTGAGATTCCAGTCGACCAAGTTTTCTAGCCAATTCTCAAAACGCCCCGTACCTGTGGCCACAGGCTTCCAGTTGATGGTTTTGTTTAGTGCGATCAAGCGCTCTTTAAAGGCAGTAGTCCTAATGAACCAAGCATTGAGTGGATAGTAGAGGATCGGTTTATCTGTACGCCAGCAATGTGGATAGCTATGCTCATGCTTGGCTACGCTGAAAGCCTTGTTCTCTTGCTTGAGCTGTCTAGCGATGAGTACATCTACAGGCGTATAGCCTGGTTGCTGCCGGGTTTCGTCAGGCTCATATGCTTCTTTGACGTACTTACCTGCCCAGGACTGCATCTCGGCGACGAAACGTCCTTGCTTATCTACAATAGGCACCTCTTGGCTATTGCGCTGGACTGTAATAGGGGGGATATTAAATCGCTGGGCTACCTGCATGTCATCTGCGCCAAAGGTAGGGGCAATGTGTACGATACCTGTGCCCTCTTCTGTAGACACAAAATCGCCCGGGATGATGCGAAAGGCAGGGGCTGTGGGCTGTACGTAAGGGATAAGCTGTTCGTATTCGAGCCCAACCAAATCTCTGCCTGTATAGTGTGCTACGACTTCCCAAGGAAGGTATTTATCTCCTGGCTGATAGTGCTGTAGGGCTTGGCTATCTGCTGGCTGGGGGAAGAAGCGGGGCAATGCTGCTTTAGCTAGGATCGCTTGTACCGGCTGATGCGTATAGGGATTGAAAGTGCGCACCTTTACATAGTCGATCTCTTCCCCGACTGCCAAGGCACTATTAGCTGGCAAGGTCCAAGGCGTAGTAGTCCAGGCTAAGCAATAGACCTGGTCAGTGCCTTTCACCTGAAACTGTGCGGTGATGGCTGTATCTTTGACCAACTTGTAACAACCGGGCTGATTGAGCTCATGAGCGCTCAGGCCTGTACCGGCTGCGGGCGAGTAGGGCTGGATGGTGTAGTCTTTGTAGAGCAATCCTTTTGCATAGAGCTGTTTGAGCAGGTACCATCCTGTCTCTATGTAGTCACGTGATAGGGTTACATAGGGCTGATCGAGAGCTAGCCAGTAGCCGAGCTGCTCAGTCAGTTGCTCCCACTGGCTTTTATAGTACATCACTGTCTGCCGGCAATGCGTATTATAGGCCTTGATGCTGATCTTTGTGCCGATGTCTGCTTTGCTAATCCCTAGCTCTTTTTCTACTTGTAGCTCCACGGGCAAGCCATGGGCATCCCATCCGGCTCTTCGCTGAACTTGGTAGCCTCGCATGGTCTTGTAGCGGGCAAAGATATCCTTCACAGTCCGGGCCAGTACGTGGTGGATACCTGGCTCGCCATTGGCTGAGGGGGGACCTTCGTAGAAGTTGAAAGTGGGCCTATGGCTACGCTGCTGGGTTGCTTGGACAAAGGTGCCGCTGGCCTTCCAATAGGTAAGTACATTTTTTGCTACTTTGGCCAGGTGTAGCTGTTTGTATACGGGGTATTGCTTCATGTGTATTTGCTTAGGCAACACCAAGTTACATATTTGGCATTTGTATTCCAAATATGTTCACTAGGGAAGTGTATGGGACAACGTAATTGGCTTATTTTTTGGCACTGATGGGAATGAAAAAATTATTCTTTTTAGGAAGAAAGGCCTCCAGGCTCTGGAGGAAAAGGGAGAAGGTATAGGGGTCGTTGGTGGGAAGATGGAGTAGAGGGATGGAGATTTGGTAACTTATCGGGTGTGATGGAATAAATTTGGGTAGAAGTACGAGTTTACTGGAAGAGGATGCAAAGGGCTAGGAGCCGGCATGGCTGCTCTAGCCCTACGCAACCCCAATGCGCGATTTCTCTGGTTTATGCAAGAGCATGGGCATAATTTTTTTGATAGCGTCTATTATCTTGCACACAAGCAAACACCCGTAAAATTAGGTAGTGCTGTCAATTATTTTAGTATCTTTGTGGCAAAAAACGAATCATAAACGATAACAATGCATCGTAGAGATGAGTTAACAACAGAGCAGTTTGCTAAAATCGCCCATTTATTACCTGGAAGAGAAGGCCATGTGGG
>JBCCGO010000010.1:0-22524 GCA_039029235.1 Bacteroidota bacterium
AGAAGCTCTAGCAAGATGCTATCCGGACCTGTCCGGACCTGTAGTGAGGGTAGTGTTAACTCAATATTGTTTTTAACACTACCAACGCTCAAAGGGCTTAATTCTCAACATTGTTCATCGTCTCCAAGCTTCTTGTACATGGCAGTGGTAGTCAACCCAACAAAAACGACGCTCATGAAGGGGCTCAGCGTTATAGAAGTATATAATTAACACTCCCCTTTGCTACGGGGAGACAGGAAGTTTAAAGCTCTGCTGTGGGCGGTGGATGGGTAGCTTGGATATATTAATATTTATTTTTCTTATCTTCAAGCACGGAATCTTAAACTAAATAATCATGGCTAAACGCAGAAATCGCCGCGCCCGACGCATGAAAATCGTTAATAGAAGTAATAGTAATGAAAATGGACGGTCAACGACCACGATCCTTCTCATTAGCTTGGTGCTCGCGTTAGGAGGTACTCTTTACTGGCGCTCGCAGCGCTCGTCTCCTACTACTATCGGTTCCAAACCAGCCAAAACGAGCAGTCATGTAGCAAATACAGCGGAAGTGGCGAGCACTTCCTCCGAAGCTGACGAGGAATCAGCTCCTGAACAGCACGATGAATTCATAGCAATGGAGACTGACTTAGCAGCGCATGGGCCTGGCTACGAAGTAAATGATGGGCAAGCTGCGAGCATTTCCGCCGAAGTTGACCAGAAATCAGCTCCGGAACAGCACAATGAGTTCGTAGTAATAGATACTGACTTAGCAGCGCATGGGCCTGGCTACGAAGCAGATCATGGACAGGCTGCAAGCACTTCACCCGAAGTTAGCGAGGAATCAGCTCCGGAACAGCACGATGAGTTCGTAGTAATAGATGCTGACTTAGCAGCGCATGGGCAGGCTGCGAGCGCTGCTCCTAACACTAACCAAGAATCTGCAACTAGGTAGGCAGAAGTACTCCTCTTGCCGGAGGTAGGTGCTACGCCCAATCTTGGTACGGAGCGAGCGCATGCAGGGATATACGGCAACGTAGCGCTGAGTTACGGAGACTGCAGGGCAGTATTGATAGTGCCTTCGGTATCGCTAAGTAGCTCAGTAGGCTTAGGTGCTTTGCCAGCACACAACGTGGCCATTGCCAAGCATGATAGAAGTAGGTGAAGCATTGGCCAAATCTACACGTTGAACCTGAAGTGTATGATGTCCCCATCGGCGACAACATAGTCTTTCCCTTCTATCCGTATTTTCCCTGCCTCTCTGCAAGCTCGCTCTGTTTGGTAATATTGGTAGTCAGCCAGCTGGATCACTTCGGCCTTGATGAAGCCTCTCTCAAAATCACTATGAATAATGCCAGCTGCCTGAGGTGCCTTGGTGCCCCTCCTAATGGTCCAAGCACGTACTTCTTGCGGACCTGCTGTAAAGTAGGTAATCAGGCTCAATTGCTCATAAGAGGTTCGGACTAACTTGGCTAGCCCCTCTGCCTCCACCCCATACGGGGCTGAGAAGAATGCTCTCTTCGCTGCGTTTAGTCCGGCCATCTGTGCCTCTAAGCTAGCACATACCAATATCACTACGGAATGCTCCTCGCTAGTCGCTTGTTGTAGCTGTGCCACATAAGGATTGGTACCTCTGGCCAGTGTACTTTCTGCTATATTGGCTACGTAGATCACGGGCTTTAGAGACAGGAGCTGCCAGCTCTTTGCTAGCTGTATTTGTGCTGGATCTAGATCTCTTGCATTGGTACCTTGCGCTAGCTTCGCTTGGAGTACCTTGAGTAGGGCCAGTTCTTGTTGCGGACCTTTGCTGCCAGCTTTGGCTACTTTCTCGGTCTTGATCATGCGCTTACCGATGGTCTCCAGATCTCTATGCCGTAGCTCATCGTCGATAATTTCTTTATCAAATGCTGGATCTACCTGCCCGGCTACGTGTACTACTAGGTCATCTTGGAAGCACCGAACTACATGAATGATGGCGTCAACTTCTCTGATGTTAGCCAGGAACTGGTTGCCTAGCCCTTCGCCTTGACTAGCCCCCTTTACTAGGCCAGCTATGTCTACAAACTCAATCAGGGTAGGGATAACCTTTTGCGGCTTGGCCAGCGATGCCAAGATCTGCAGTCTTTCGTCAGGCACCCCTACAGTTCCTACATTGGGAGTGATGGTGCAGAAAGGGAAGTTGGCTGCCGCTACTTGGCTATGGGTAAGGGCGTTGAATAGGGTTGATTTACCTACATTGGGCAGGCCTACGAGACCATATTTCAGGGGCATAGCAAAAAAATATTGCGAGAACACGATAGCGTAACTTCTCGCCCTTGCACTAGCTACTAACTTCTCACTAAAGTAATGGGTACCGTATCCAAGCGCATCTACTACACTTAAGGTTGTTCCCCACTACTGTTGCCTATTACTGATCAGTGGCGGAGGTAGCTTCATCGTCTCTATACTTGCTGAACTTATCAAAGTTATAGTGTGGTAGCAGTTCTTTCTTGATATGCTCTGCTGTGTCCTGGAGAGCTGCTATAAACTTATTGAGATCTTCCTTGTACAAAAATATTTTGTTCTTTTTATACCCCTGGCCATTATCCTTCGGCTGCTTTTTACTTTCTGTGATGATGAGATAGTAATCACTAGCACCAGTAGGCTTTACGTCAAAGAAATAAGTTCTTTTGCCTGCCTTCACTCTTTGTGAGTAAACTTCTTCGTTGTCTTGGTGTGTTGCCACAGTATTTAAAAATTTAAGTTGCTCGAACGTTGGGAATTTTTACAAATAACGAGATTTTATAGATACAAAGCAAGAATATGCTAGGTGCTGTGTAGCCAGGCCTCCCTTGCGTGGCAGCGCCTCTTGCCTTGCTTGATGATCTGAAGATAGCACATTATCATCTATCGGGCATACAGAGCGTATTGAGGTTTCTTATGAAACCTTGCACACGCTGCACATTTTTCTGTAAAAATGTCATAAAAATCGCCTACGTAAGGCTGCCCGGGTGTATTGGCATCTGCATGACCTTGGTCCATGCTTACCTGCTGTAGCCTCGCTCTTGCGCCCGAAATCCACTCCACAATGAGCTTTGACTCAGTGATCGGCTGGCGAGATGGATCTGCTCACTGGTCTCACTCACAAATTTGATCAGATTGCTATCTGTGACGCTGCAAGCCTTTGCTTTGATCCCAACCCCAGCGAGTAACAGTAAAATAATTAAAAAATTTGGTTTCATTCCGATTGCTAACACTAGCACACTAGCGGTACTGTTATGTAGCCTCCCCAGCTGAGGATTGATGATGAACCACCTTTAGCACCACAGATACTGCTTGGTGGGGATTTAGATCAAGGACTACCAGGCCAGCTACTGCACCAACGGGCTCCTGCTAAAGTCCATTCAATAATACCTGTTTTATCTCAGTAACACAATCATATTAACGGAATGGAAAGCTTCTGGAGCCAAGCCAAAAGGCATGTGAGAAAAATTTAATGGAATTCCTAGGGATCACTTCGATTTATTTTTGGAAGCGTGCGAATGGCATTTTTAATATTGCATCGACAAAGCAACTTCTTGAGGACCTAAAATCTATCTTCAAGGAATTTTATTAGGTGTCAGCCCCATTTTTTATTATCTGCTAGATGTTTTAGCTTACCACAGCCGGGAACGCTATGCTAAGCGGGTCCAGACTAAACGACGCGATAGACCATGCCACAAATAGATATCAATAAATACAAATGTGCCTTGAGCCAAGAGACTGAGCAGCTGCTCAACGAGCAAGTGGCTAGGGAAGCTAAGTCATCGGCTAGCTACTTGGCCATGGCTTCTTGGAGCGATAGGAAGGGCTATAAGCATGCAGCTAGCTTTCTGTATGACCACGCGGAAGAAGAGCGAACACACATGCTGAAACTCTTTCATTACATCAATGATGCAGGCGGCTATGCATTGCAGCCTACTATAGCAGAAGTTCGGCATAGTTTCTCGTCTTTGCGAGAAGTCTTTGAACTGGCTTTGGTGCACGAGGTAGAAGTCTCGCAAGCTATTCATCGCTTGGTAGACCATTGCTTGACTTGCAAGGACTTTGCTACCTTCAATTTCTTGCAGTGGTTTTTAAATGAGCAAATAGAGGAAGAGACCACAGCTAGGAGGAATCTGGAATTTTTCGACGTTATCGGCGAGTCAGGCGTTGGCTTGCACCTGATCGATAAGGAAATTGGCTCCTTTAGGGCAAGAGAAGCGGAAGAAACAGGAGAAGCATAGTTGGCTCACAACCCATCAGGGCCAGCTGATGAGCTACTACCTGCATACGTAGAGGAATCGGGGACTACCAAAGGTCATAGCGTAAGCATCGTAGAGCTGGGTGGATGGGTGTTGGCTGATTTATAGGTAAATATTGCTATAATTGACGTCGGAAGGCTCTGCTAAGTATAGCACTGACTGGCCACAAGGCAGCCTCACACGGTTGCAGGAGATATATTTAGGTGTCAAAAAGTAATTGATAGGTCCAAAGGCATTGCTTCCACCTGCTCATTTAGTACAACACAGGTATTTTTAAATCAACTAAATTATGGATAAAAAAAGCGAGGAATTTCTATTCAAGTATCTCAATAATGCCTCCCCGGTAGGTTACGAAGCTAGGGGACAGCAAATTTGGCTAGAGTATTTACAGCCTTTCATTGATGATCAACTTACAGATACGTATGGCAATGCCGTAGGCATTATTAATCCTGGCTCAGCCCATAAGGTAGCCATCGCAGCGCATGCAGATGAAATCTCATGGCGCGTCGGCCACATCACTGATAAGGGGTATATGTATGTAACTACCAATGGAGGCGCTGATCATGAGATAGCACCTTCTATGCGGACTAGGATACACGTAGGTGAGGAAACGATTCCCGCTGTATTTGGATGGCCAGCTATTCATACACGGCGAGATCGGGACGAGAAAGAGCGTATTAAACCTAAAATAGAGACGATCGTGCTAGATTGCGGCTGCCATTCAAAAACAGAAGTGGAAGAGATGGGCATTCATGTGGGTTGTGTCGTGACGCCCGAGGCAGACTTGATGGAGCTGAATCGGCCGTATCTTGTAGGCCGTGCGCTAGATAACCGTATAGGAGGATTCATGATTGCTGAGGTAGCTAAGCGCCTGCATGAGCGTGCCATTCAGCTGCCTTTTGGTCTATACATTGTCAATACTGTGCAAGAAGAAGTGGGTCTCAAAGGAGCCTCTATGAGTGCACACCGGATTAAGCCAGACCTGGCCATTGTCACAGATGTAACGCATGATACGCAATCACCGCACTATAAGAAAATCAAAGAAGGCGATATCGCTTGTGGGCAAGGGCCGGTACTTAGCTATGCCCCATCTGTGCACAACAACGTCCGTGACATGCTCATCAAAGTAGCAGAGGAGAGCAAAATACCTTTCCAGAGACTGGCCTCCTCCAACCGTACAAGTACCGATGCAGACGCTTTTGCTTATGCCGGCACAGGTATTGCTACTGCTTTGATTTCACTTCCGCTTAAGTATATGCACACAACTGTAGAGATGGTACACAAGCAAGATATAGCGCAGGTTATCGAGCTATTCTGCCAGTTCTTGGCCCAACTAGATCCCAAGCACAGCTTTAGCTACTTCAAGTAAAAAGCTAGCTGGGTAGCATCAGCAAGTACGGCGGTAGTGTAGCCTTGCCCTTCGCAGCATTGTCAAAAGTCTAGAAGAGGCAAAACACTTCTCCATGACTACAGCGCTCCCGAGCAGCCCAAGAACCATCAGCTGGTTTCGTTGCTTCAGCGCTGTCCCTCAAGCTGTACGGCCTTAGCTTTGGCAGGGGATCATACACCAGCACAAACTGGAAGATGTTAGCGGGTAGGGAGTACATGTTGCCTCCTATGAGCTGTCGCAAGCTATATAGGCGAGTAGAAAGCTGCCCTACCTTCCAGAGCCTGAGGCCCCTTTTGCGAGGAAAGTGCTCTTAATATCGTTTTATTAGGTTAGAACGCTCCAATGGCTTCATTCCAAAACATTGCTTATCGTCTCCAAACTTCTTGCACATGGCAGCGACAGTCAGCCCAACAAAAACGGCTCTTATGAAGGGGCTCAGCGTTCTAGAAGTATTTAATTAACACTGCCAGCTGGGGAGGCGGGTGTTGTGCTATCGTGTAGGGGTTCTTCTTCCTTGCTAACAGAAGAGGAGGGAGGAGTTTCTTGTGCATGTGTCTGTGACCTGGGTGTCTTTTCTTGTTCTCCTGATGACTGATGAGGCATGTGCTGGGTGCCTTCTTCTTGGTTGGCTTTAGGTCCTTTCTTGGCAGATTCGGCTATTCGGGCCTGTTGCCAGGTTTCCCATCTTTTGGCTGCCTCTTCTTGTGTAATAGCTCCTTTATGAACACCTACTTGCAGATGCCTTCTGAGTAGAATTCCTTGAGAAGACAGAATTTTTCGGACAGTGTAGGTTGGCTGTGCACCATGGGATAGCCATTGTAGTATCTTCTCATCTTTCAGCACAATAGTAGCGGGATGAGTATGAGGATTGTAGTTGCCCAGTTTCTCGATAAACCGTCCGTCTCTAGCCGCTCTGGCATCTGCTGCTATAATATCATAGAGCGCAAGTTTTTTGCGCCCTCTTCTGGTCAGCCTGATTTTTACAGCCATATGGTTACTCATTCAGCAGAACTTGTCTGCCAGTGTTCATGACATCCAAAAAGTTGCATCTTTCTTCTGTCTTGCTAGTACTCAAGGAGCTATTACTGGCTCTACAGCAACAAAAGATCGCCCCTTTCTTCCTTTTGTGAATACTACTGTACCTGCTGCCAAGGCAAACAAGGTATGATCTTTGCCTATCCCGACGTTTCTAGCCGGATTATGGCGGGTACCTCTTTGTCTAACTAGGATGTTCCCTGCTACCACATACTCTTCTCCGAACTTCTTAACTCCTAGCCGCTTGCTAGCAGATTCTCTGCCATTTCTCGAGCTTCCTGCTCCTTTTTTATGTGCCATGCTGGGTTATGGTAAAATGTCCTCAATGAAGACCTTGGTATACTCCTGACGATGTCCTTGTTTCTTCTTGTATCCTTTTCTTCTTTTTTTCTTGAATACAATGATTTTATCCCCTCTTACATGCTCCAGTACTTTACCCACCACCTTAGCTCTGGCAATAGTAGGATTGCCTATCTTTATATCCGGGTCTCCATCTAGTAGCAAAACCTGGTCAAAGGTAACAGGAGCACCAGTTTCTAAGCTCAGGTGAGGCGTATACAAATACTGTTCCTTAGTTACCTTAAATTGCTTACCCGCTATTGCTACAATGGCATACATGAGTCTATAAAGTCTATAAAGGCATTGGTGGAGCTAAACAGACTACAAACTTAAAGATTCGACAAGAAAAGAAAAAATTAATAGATCGCGGCCTTGGCCCCATACGTATTGTAGTGAAGTAGCTCTGGCGAATCAAATTAAGTATGAGGCATCGGAGAAGCATCTTGGGGCTTAAGATCCTTTACAATCAATTATCAAGAGCCTTGCTAGTCAGGGTACGCTACCCCCAAGGCTGGCGGAATGTCTTTGTGCTTTTAGTAAGCTTTGCTTAAGTTCGAACCGCTGTGACATACTGGGCCAGCTTGGCAGCAACTTATCAATCGATTAGTTGTTGCGAACGGCCTTTAAAATAACCGCTCAATAGCATGTGAGCGGAATGTTAAACCTAAATAGTGATAGATCCATGCAAAACAAGCCTAATAACTTAATAGAACCTATTCTACAAGAAAACAAAGGTCGATTCGTATTGTTCCCTATTCAGCACCATGATATATGGGAGTTCTACAAGAAGGCAGAGGCCAGCTTCTGGACAGCTGAAGAGATCGACTTAAGTCAAGACTTGAAAGATTGGGACCGTCTGAATGATGGAGAGCGGCACTTTATTTCACATGTATTGGCCTTCTTTGCTGCCAGCGATGGCATTGTCAATGAAAACTTGGCCGAGAATTTTGTTGCTGAGGTACAGTACACAGAAGCTAAATTCTTTTATGGCTTCCAGGTTGCTATAGAAAACATCCATTCCGAGATGTACTCTCTCCTCATCGATACGTACATCAAAGACCCACAAGAACGAGACAAGCTTTTCAATGCTATCGAAACCTTAAGCTGTGTAAAGAAAAAAGCAGATTGGGCCCTGAATTGGATCAAGGAGACAAGCTTTGCTGAGCGGCTTATTGCTTTTGCAGCCGTTGAGGGAATATTTTTCTCAGGTAGTTTTTGTGCTATCTTTTGGCTCAAGAAAAGAGGGCTTATGCCTGGTCTAAGCTTCTCTAATGAACTCATATCAAGAGACGAAGGACTACACTGTGATTTTGCATGCTTGCTCTATAATAATCACCTCAAAAACAAGCTTCCAGCAGGAACGGTAGAAAAGATTATTATCCAAGCCGTAGCTATCGAAAAAGAATTTGTAACCGATGCCTTGCCGGTCAAGCTCATTGGTATGAATGCTGACCTGATGAGTCAGTACATTGAATTTGTGGCTGATAGGCTATTGGTGGAGCTAGGATGTACTAAAGTATACAATGCTCCCAATCCCTTTGACTTCATGGAGATGATTTCCCTACAAGGCAAGACCAACTTCTTTGAGAAGCGGGTAGGAGAATATCAAAAAGCTGGCGTAATGAAGAAGGAGCCTGAGCAAGATCAGACTAGATTCTCTTTGAATGAAGATTTTTAAGCAGCTGCTGTACACATAGTTGCCAAAACCAGTACCATCTTAATTAAAGTGCAGATGAGGAGCCTCGATGCGCGAGCGTTCCTCATAGCTAGATGTCTCTAAGAGCGGGAAGGAGCAAGGGTGTACGCTTTTGTAACACTTTCGCGCTATCTAAAAACAAGTATTAAATCCACCTAACTATGCTAGTTGTAAAAAGAGACGGGCGATACGAGTCGGTCAAGTTTGATAAGATTACCGCAAGAATTGAGCGTCTTTGCTATGGTCTCAACAGGGACTATGTAAATCCAATAGATATTGCTAAAAAAGTTATCGCAGGGATCTATGACGGTGTGACTACGGTAGAGCTAGATAACTTGGCTGCAGAGACTGCTGCTACGATGGCTACACAGCATCCAGACTATGCTACGCTAGCAGCCCGCATTGCCGTTTCTAGCTTACACAAGATTACCAGTGAATCTTTCTCTAACACCATGAAGCGTCTCTACACCTATGTAGACCCTAAAACAGGAGAAAATGCCTCCCTGATTGCCAAAGACGTCTATAAAGTAATCAGAGAACATGCAGCGCTGCTAGATACCACTATAGCCTATGACCGTGACTACGACCACGATTACTTTGGATTCAGGACCCTAGAGCGAGCATACCTACTGAAAATGCATGGCAAAGTCGCCGAGCGTCCTCAGCACATGCTCATGCGTGTAGCAATAGGTATTCACAAAGACGATATTGATGCTGCTATCGAAACCTACCACTTGATGGCTCAGAAGTGGTTTACGCATGCTACACCTACCTTATTTAACGCTGGTACTCCTAAACCACAATTATCTTCCTGCTTCTTGCTCGTGATGAAAGAAGACAGCATCGAAGGAATCTATGATACACTCAAGCAATGCGCTCAGATATCGCAAGCTGCCGGGGGCATCGGCCTCAGCATTCACAATATTCGCGCTACAGGATCTTATATCAAGGGTACGAATGGCATCTCTAATGGTATTGTGCCCATGTTGCGAAATTTTGATATGACAGCCCGCTATGTAGACCAGGGTGGCGGCAAACGCAAAGGTAGCTTTGCGATTTATCTAGAGCCCTGGCACGCCGACATTTTTGCATTTCTAGATCTTAAGAAAAACCATGGCAAGGAAGAACTTCGGGCGCGTGATCTATTCTATGCACTTTGGGTCCCTGACTTATTTATGAGGCGGGTAGAAAAAAACGAAGCATGGTCGCTCTTCTGTCCCAAAGAAGCGCCCGGCCTGGCAGATTGCCATGGAGAAACTTTTGAAAGGCTCTACCAGAAGTATGAGCGGGAAGGTAGCGCTAGAGAAACCGTCAAAGCCCAAGGCCTTTGGTTCGCCATTTTAGAAGCACAAATCGAAACAGGTACCCCCTACATGCTCTACAAGGATGCTGCCAATGGGAAGTCAAATCAGCAAAACTTAGGAACCATCAAGTCTAGCAATCTATGCACCGAGATTATTGAGTATACCTCACCCAAAGAGATAGCTGTCTGCAACCTGGCTTCCATTGCCTTGCCTAAGTTCATTAATGAGACCGGTAAGTTTGATCATCAAAAGCTCTATGAAGTTGCCTATGTGATTACTAAGAACCTTAACAAGGTCATCGATATCAACCACTACCCCGTGCCTGAAGCCAAGACCTCCAATCTTAGGCATCGGCCCATTGGGATTGGAGTACAAGGACTAGCAGATACCTTCCTTCGCTTGAGGATGCCCTTTGATGCCCCCGAAGCCCGTGGCCTAAACAAAGACATCTTTGAGACAATTTATTTCGCCGCCCTAACAGCCTCCAAAGACCTGGCCAAGCAGCAAGGGCCTTATGAGACCTTTGCAGGATCGCCCATCTCTAAAGGCATATTTCAGTTTGATATGTGGGGGATAGAACCTAGTTCTGGCAGGTGGGATTGGGAAGACCTCAGAGACAAAGTACAAACCTATGGTGTGCGCAACTCGCTCCTCATAGCCCCCATGCCCACAGCGTCTACCTCACAAATACTTGGCAATAATGAATGCTTTGAGCCTTACACCTCGAACATCTATACCAGAAGAGTACTCTCAGGAGAATTCATTGTTGTAAACAAACATCTCTTGCAGGACCTGATAGCCCTAGGCCTGTGGGATGACTCTATGAAAAATGCCCTCATAGCAGCCAATGGTTCGGTACAATTTATAGAGCGTATTCCACAACATCTTAAGGAGCTCTATCGTACTGTGTGGGAGATTCCACAGAAAGCTATCATTGATATGGCAGCAGACCGGGGTGCATACATCTGCCAAAGCCAGAGTATGAACATTCATCTCCAAGATGCCAACTTTGCCAAGCTCACTTCCATGCATTTTTATGCTTGGAAAAAAGGACTCAAAACAGGTATGTACTATCTCCGGACGAAAGCTGCTGCGGATGCTATCAAATTTACCGTACAGAAACAGTCAGCACAAGCCCCTGCTGAAACAGCAGCAATAGCCACACAGCCACAGGAGCAAAGCAAGGTAACGTGCGCTCTAGATGATGCTGAGATTTGCATCCCTTGCAGTAGCTAGAGACCTATGCTGGTGGTGGCAATAAATCCTTTGCAGGGGTTGTAGCTTTGGCAGTGATATGCATATCCTGGTAAAGGGTACTCAAGAAAGCTTCGGCGCAGCCAAGCACCACCACGCATTCGCTAAGGGCTAAGGACAGCTATGGGGCAACCCGAATGCACAACCCAGCGCCATAAATCCAGTACTAGAACGATATGAGCTGACTGGGGAAACGGCCTGAGCCTCCTTGAGCAATGCAGCAAAATCAGCCAAGATTCCTTATCTTTACAACAGGACACAATAACCATAACATGGACGAAAAACCGCTCGTTAGCTTTGACGCTGCTATCAAGTACCTACTCCAAAACAAAGGTGATTTCCAGATCATCGAAGGATTTATTTCGGCGCTACTAGGGGCTTTTGGATACAGCCCTGTCAAGATCAAAGCCTTCTAGATTCTGAGAGCAACAAAGAACAGGACAAGCTCAAACGATCTATCGCAGACCTGGTTGTCGAGGACGATCAGGACAATAAATACATCGTCGAGATAGATCGGGCTTATACAAGCTCCTTCCTCTACAAAGCTTGTTTCAATACGAGTCGGCTCGTTATCGATAGTCTTTCGGCTCAAGAAAACTACTCGACCATCAAGAAGATCTTTCACGTCAACTTGCTCTATTTTGTCTCGGACAATATGGAGCAATCCCTCTATCATGGCAAGACACTTTTTAAGGGCTTGGGCGAGTCAGGGCCCTTAGATATACACATTAGTGACCTAGGGAGGGAAGATATTTGATGCACACCATGTACTTCCCGAGTATTTTGTTATTTCTATTCCCAGCTTCAATGACGTCATCAAGCAAGAGATAGATGAGTGGCTCTATGTACTGAAGCACTCAGAAGTACGAGAAGATTTCCACTCGCCGTATATGAGTAAGGTAGCAGATCGTCTCTCGGTCCTCAAGCTTACCCCTGAGGAACGGGCGCTCTACTATCAGGAAAGACTCTCCGCGCTTAAAGCACGGGACTACCTGACTTCAGCTGAGGAAAGGGGAATAAAAAAGGGTAGAGAAGAGGGGATGCAAGCAAAAGAAATAGAGATAGCTAGAAGCATGCTCTCTAAAGGCTACGCCCATGAGGAGGTTCAGGCTTTGACGGGTCTATCCCTGCCACAAATAGCCCAGCTAGCCCAAGAAACTACTTAGGATACAAGCGCTCCACACCCCACAATGCCAGCCACACCCCTCACAGCAAGCCTAGGTGCGCTTAGGGGATTCCATAGGGCTTGGAGGGTAGGAAAGGCGGTCTGAGCGTTGGTGGGACGGTGCTGATAAAGCAAGCCTTAGCTGTGCGGGAGGTCTGTGGGCGACTGGTAAGGAGCCCACAGACTTTCCCTACCCTACTTGCCAATCTGGACACGGAAGAGGAACTTCCGCGCCAGATTGGGGGTCTGAAGCTTTTTAGTCTCTAGACTAGAGGGTATCTTGGAAAATGTATGCCTCCTAATTATGTGTCATAAGTGGCAAATGTTTGCCTCATACGGGGGCTCAGTTCACTGGTAACCATTACAAACTCTAGAGAAGAAGAGCCAATACTTCCATCAAAGTAGCAGCGATTTCGCCTTCTGCCTCTGTCTCTATAAATAATTTGCCGACTTCTTTAACTATACCGCTGTCAGCGCCTGCGCTTAATCCTGCTGTTGTAAGAGAAGCAACAGCGGCGATACCAGCTATTCTTGCAATTTCTATTATTTTTTCAACTGTAAAAATAGAATCGGGAGGAACAGGAGAATGGGGGGCTCTGGGATTATGTCCTCTTGAGGAATTAATAAAATAATGCCGAGAACAGTTTTCGAAAGATGCGGTGCGGCTAACTTCAGCAAAACTATTCAAAGATTGAATAAATATGACATTAGGCTGCTGAGTTTGTTCTGGTGAGGGACTGTCAAGAATCTGAACTTTCTTTGCATGGTAGTGCCACAGTGTGTTTTCATCGCCGCTGCCTTTATGTGGAGGATGAAGTGTAATTGCAACTATGGCTCCATTATTGCTACTGCGGTAAATTTCTACTGGGTAAAACCCTTGCCTTAAGGAATGGTATTCAGCAAGTCTCCTGGAATGGATTCGAGCATCGATTTTTACCTTTTCATATGCTTCTCGAAATGTTTCAAAATACTGATTTGGTGGAACGTGATCGGTTGGATTACTACCATCAGTCGTTACGCATTTATCAACAAATTTTGTTCCGATAATAAACCAACGGTGGTGGAAATGATCTTCATCATTATTATATGCTTGGATGCTCTTACCATAGTAGTGGTCGAGCGCCTTTCCAGTTGCAAAATTAGCTATAGCACAGGACCCATCCCCTTTAAGATTTAGATGCCAACGGTGGTGGGGATGATCTTCATCATTATTATATGCTTGGATGCTTTTACCATAGTAGTGGTCGAGTGCCTTTCCAGTTGCTTTATTTAAAATTGCATAAGTGTTGTCCTGCTTTGGTTTAATTATCCAACGGTGGTGGGGATGATCTTCATCATTATTATATGCTTGGATGCTTTTACCATAGTAGTGATCCAGCATCATTCCAGTTGCTTTATTTGCAATAACACACTCAGTAGCCTCAGCTTTTAGAGAAAAAAGGCAATGCAGAATAAAAAATATCTTTAAAGATTTCAATAAGATAAATAATACCCTGGCGGCTTGTCGCGGGCCTTGGGAGTAGAAACTGATTCTTTTACTAGTGTTGACTTGCATGATTTTAAAGGTTTATCGGCTATTGCCGAGGGTTTATTCGCTGTCATCAGTTTAAACGTACTCTTCTCTGATGGATTCAAATATTGATAAAATTAGACCCTTCTTACCGACGGTCTGGCGCCTATGCCGTGACTCCATTAAAGGATCGCCTACTCAGTCTTTCTGCTTGCATATATGCCACGTAAAATAGTCTTTTGCAAAAAAATTTACAGGTTCTTAGCTAGTGGGATAGAGGTTTTCGATACATGCTTCTTACTAAGTGCATGGTAGCACCAGCTTCTCAGTACCTACAAATGCCAGTGCACATGAATGGCTGTATTTAGGGGGAATTTATGAAGGCACAGACCTATCCCAGCAATGCACCAAGATCAGCTAGCATTTGTTATCTTGCAGCTAAAACCAGACACAAAACCAGGATGTCCCAAAAAGCCATCGTTAGCTTCGACTTTGCCATCAAGTACTTGCTCAAAAGCAAGAAAGATTATCAGATCGTTGAGGGATTTATCTCTGCCCTCCTACAAGCCTTTGGCTACCCTAACGTCAAGATCAAATCCTTGCTAGAGAGTGAGAGCAACAAAGAACAGAGCGAGCTCAAGCAATCTATTGCCGACCTTGTCGTCGAAGACGCGGAGGCCAATAAGTACATCGTCGAGATAGATCGGGCCTATACCAGCACCTTTATCTATAAAGCCTGTTTCAATGCCAGCCGACTGATCGTGGACAGTCTTGAAGCTAACGAAGACTACTCGACCATCCAGAAGGTCTTCCACATCAACCTGCTCTACTTTGTTCCGAGCAGTATGAAAGCGCCCCTCTATCATGGAGAGACCCTCTTTAAGGGCTTGGAAGCGACAACGCCAGTAGAGATAGACATTAGTAAGCTGGGGAGCAAGAAGTTTGGTGCGCGCCAGATACTCCCTGAATACTTTGTTATCTCAGTTCCCTTGTTCAATGATGAAATCCAGCGAGAAATAGATGAATGGCTTTATGTACTGAAGCACTCAGCAGTTCGGGAAGATTTCCACTCGCCGTACATGAAGCAAGTATCAGATCGACTATCGGTCCTCAAGCTGACAGCAGGGGAGCTAGCCACCTACCGTCGAGAAAGGAAAGAAGCACTCAAAGAGCGGGACTACCTCACTGCAGCTGAGGAAAAGGGGAGAGAAGAGGGGATTCAAGAGGGCATAGAAAAGGGCAGAGAGAAGACAGCTAAGAATATGCTGTCCAGAGGCTATGCCCCTGAAGAGATCCAGGCCCTGACTGGCCTATCCCTGCCACAAATAGCCCAGCTAGCCCAAGACGCTACTCATAACTAGGCTACACTTGCCTCCGGCCAGCTGCGTTGTCCTGCCCCAGGACAGCTCCTCACCAAGGCTTGCTAGGCTAGCTTGGTGCAGCTAAAGGCGAAGTCTTGGCTTACTTCAGCTCTAGGGGCTTGCACAAACTTCGGCAACGGCAGGATGCAAAGACTCCAGGCAAGTCGCTACCAGCAAACTCAAACAGCAGCCATACTGGACAAAAGCTGCTCTTTGGTGTGAGCATGAGCGTTACGGCTTAGTAAACATCCGATTTATAAATCATCCAGCTATTCAGTGTATTTTGTGGCTAGCAGACTGGGGAAGCCTCCCTCTGCGGCAAGACTGTGTACTACCAGGACAGTGCCATCGGATAACTATTGACTGACCGGCTACGGCACAAGAGCGTACCAACCTATCTAGTCAATCCATGATCCCAGGAGCTGGTGAACGCGACTAACAAATGACTCAACCCATAGACCCATAAACCAGTGATTAGTCCAGAAACTATCCAAGCCGTGCAAAGCGCGGCCCATATCCAAGAGGTGGTCGAAGACTTCCTGCCGCTGAAAAAGAAAGGACAGAACCTGTGGGCCTGCTGCCCCTTCCACCACGAAAAAACACCTTCTTTTGCTGTGAATCCTAGCAAAGGCTTTTACAAATGCTTCGGATGTGATGCTGCTGGCAATGCTATCTCCTTTGTCAAAGCCATAGAAGGAGTCAGCTTTGTAGAGGCAGTCAAATACTTGGCTAAAAAATATGGCATCCCTGTCCAAGAGACAGCAGCGCACGAAACGCAGCTGCAAGCACAGCACGAGCGGGATAGCTTATATATTGTCTTAAAACTGGCTGGGGAGTACTACACCGACATTCTGTGGCACCATCCTGAGGGCCAGCGTGTAGGCCAGGCTTACTGTCAAGAGCGGGGCTTTGCAGCACCGTTTATTAAGCAATTTGAGCTAGGCTATAGTTTAGATACCTGGCAAGGATTTTACCAGTATGCACAGCAAAAAGGATATAGCGACGAGCTGCTGGCCAAAGCTGGCTTGATAAGCCAAAAGGGGGGCAAGACATATGACCGTTTTAGAGGTAGGATGATGTTTCCTATCCATGATACAGCAGGCCAGGTAATCGCTTTTGGTGCCCGCATCCTGACTGCAGCGGCAGACCAGCCTAAATACATCAACTCGCCCGAGACACCGATCTATCACAAAAGCGATGTGCTATATGGCATTTATCAGGCTAAGCAAAAGATCAGGCAAGCAGACCACTGTTTTCTCGTAGAGGGCTATACAGACGTGATCGCCCTGCACATGGCTGGCATAGCCAATGTAGTAGCCGCCTCAGGCACTTCACTCACTGAGGCACAGATTCAGCTGATCAGTCGGTTTACCAAGCATATCACCATACTTTTTGACGGAGACACAGCAGGGCTTAAGGCTGCGCTGAGAAGTATCGATATGGTCCTGGCAAAAGGACTTGACGTTAAGATCGTACTACTCCCTGCAGGAGCAGACCCTGACAGCTACGCTAGGCAAGTAGGCAGCACGGCTCTTCAGACCTATCTCCAGACGCAAGCACAAGATTTTATCACTTGCAAAACGCAGCTGCTCATGCAGGGGGCACAGGACGATCCTATACAGAAAGCAGGGGCTATCAAGGAGATTGTACAGAGTATTGCCGTCATTCCAGATACGGTCAAGAGAGCTCTACTGGTCCGGCAGTGTAGTAGACTGATGGATATAGCCGAAGGAGTATTGCTGGCCGAGCAAAATAAGTTCCTACTACAGCGAACCAAGGAACAACAACGGTCCAGGACATCCTTACGAAGCCACGAGCCTACTATGGCGCTGGCAACGCGGGCAGGGTCATTCCATTTGCCTGGGCTGGAAGCTAGCATCGAGGGGTATGAACGAGAAAGTATTCGCCTGCTGCTTAATTATGGTACTAGCCCTATGGATGATGGGAGGCCACTCTGTGAGTACTTGTTACAGGAGCTAGCTGATGTAACTTTCCAAACGCCGATATACCGACAGATCCTAGCGCTATACCAGCAGCAGCTGGCCCAAGGTCAGGCAGTAGATGCTACCTATTTTATCCAGAACCAGCATGAAGATATTCAGAAAATGGCGATTGATTTGACTGCCGCTCGGCATTCGATCAGCGAGCAATGGGAGGAGCGCTATCAGATCTGTGTGACTAAGGAAGAGGATAACCTGAACCAGACAGTGTTTAAAGATATTTTGCGGCTCAAGCTCCGGCTTATTCACCAACTTATGGACGAGAATAAACAGGAGCTGCAAGCTAATCCTGCGCCTGCAGAAGAAGACCGACTGCTCCAAGTACATACAACGCTCAAGCAGGCAGAGGCTGCCATAGCCCAGCAGCTAGGCATTGTGATAATGCGGTAAAAGCATAGGCAGGCCATTGCTAGGTACCTAACGTGCCTGACAGTACGTATCCGCTCTGCCAAGCTATGGCTGTGAACCTGGAGGGACTCGAACCCCCAACCGCTACATCCGTAGTGTAGTGCTCTATCCGATTGAGCTACAGGTCCTCAGAAACGATGTTCGCACAGAGTTAGGTAATAAAACTTCTCTAGGTACCGTAGATTATGTTATAGAAAGGTTACCTTTGTTATTAAATTAAATATATATTTAAAATACATATTTATGAGCAAATTAGCTATCATGCTGTTGTCTTGCTGTGCTTCGTTCCCTACATGGGCACAAGGAGTTAAACAGCTACCATACATCGAGGCAATGGATACCGACCAGGTTAGCAAGCTTGCCCCTTACATTAGCGCAGTGCTTGATGGGAGGTTGAGTGCTTTGACTGGGGCGCCTAAGGAAATGGAGCTAAGGCGCTGGCGCTGCTACACAATAAGCGAACAAATTTACTACAATATTCCTACCAAAGTACCCTATCTCACAGTGAGTATCGGTCTGGGGCTAGTACGAGAGGCATACACTCTTCAGGGCCCGTATAAACTTAAAAGAGACGCAGAAAAGCGTAATACCATTCTCAAGTGCTGCGAATTTATCACTGAACCTATCATTGCTGTTCCAGGGGTAAATGAGAACCCCACTGAACAGGTCCAGGGTGGCTCCAATCTAACTACTTCTAGTACTCCAGCAGGGGCAGATGCTGCTGCCCCCACTGTTAGTCTTGGTCTAAGGGTAGATAATAATCTCCTCCCTGTTGACCTAGAGGTAAATTATGTAGAGCTGGGGTTACCAGTATTCCGCCTCAATACAAATCGCCAAGCGCCCGAATCAGGTTTTGCACTGACGGTGGGGTGTCTACTTGGTATGCGCTTGGGACGGGCTACACAGCGGATCAGCTACAAGGAAGATAACGAATGGAAAAAAGTAACCGAAAGCGAGCCCTTCAATTTCAACGATTTCCGTTTTGGCTTCATGGTCCGAGCAGGATGGGAGCGGATTAATATTTTTTACACGCAGACCCTTACCGGTCTCTTTCATAAGGGCATGGGGCCGAATGGGAATAAGATTACGCCCTGGAGTATGGGTGTCAGCCTCAGCATACTCTAGCGGTAGTACCAAGCTAATCTATAGCTCCTTTCTGAGCCTAGCCACAGGTATATGTAGCTGTTCTCTATACTTTGCCACCGTCCTGCGGGCTACCTGGTAGCCTCGTTCCCGGAGCATCCGCGTAAGCTTATCGTCTGCATGAGGCCTTCGTTTATCTTCTTCCTGGATCAGCGTTGAGATCGTTTGCTTCACAGCGCGGTTGCTTACCTCCTCGCCCGAGGTGGTACTGATAGCCTCTGTAAAGAAACGCTTGAGTGGATAAACACCTAAGTCAGTCTGGACAGATTTATTAGTAACGATCCTGGATATGGTAGATACATCTAGGCCAACCTCTGCCGCCACATCCTTGAGTATCATAGGCTTCAGCTTGTACTCCTCTTCTTCCATGAAAAAATCATGCTGGAGCTTTACGATCGCCCGCATAGTGTGCAGAAGCGCTTGTTGCCGCTGCCTGATCGCCGCTATAAAACCCTGAGCTGCCGCTAGTTTTTGCTTGACAAATGCGGTTGCCTCCCTCAGCTGCGGGCCTTTTTTATCCAGCTGCTGATAGTCAGCCAGCATCGTTGTGTAGCGCTTACTAATACCAAGTTTAGGCGTATGGTAAGCACGCAAGGCCACATGCAACTGGCCATCTTGCTTAGTCACTACAAAGTCAGGATACAAAGGCTGGCTTTGCGCCGATTCCTCCTCCCTACTTCCTGGCTTCGGATTTAGCTTACCAATCAGCGCTATCGCTTCTCGGAGCAGTTGCGGGTCCGCAACTGCTAGCTTCTTGGCGAGCCTATCATAATGTTTCTTGCTCAGCGCTTCGAATCCCTGGGTCAATATCTGTATCGCAAGCTGCTGGACGGCGTTGGGTGCCCTCCTTTGGAGCTGAATAAGCAGGCACTCCTGTAAGTTTCTAGCCCCAATCCCTGGTGGATCCAGCCCTTGGATGCTCTGAAGCACTGCCGCTACTTCCTGCACATCTGTCTCTACGTACTGGGTAAAGGCCAAGTCATTGACAATCGCTGCCAGATCACGACGGATATAGCCATCGCTCTCAAGGCTACCCAGAAGGTGCTCACCAATCCGACGCTGCCTTTCGCTGAGTTGCAAGAAATACAATTGTTCCAGGAGATGTTCATGCAGCGAATACTTGGTTGGGATAGCCGCTTCTTTGCTGTCCTGCTTATCCTGCCCACGGCCATCGCGTTGCCGATACCATGGCTTATAAGACTCCTCGCCCAGGTAGTCCTCCAGCTGCACTTCCTCGCTTTGCGTAGCTGCTTCCTGGGCTAGTGGTGCTTCGCTAGCCTGTTCTAAAGCCGGATTTACTGACAGCTCCTGCTCAATCCGCCCCTTGATGTCCGCAGCAGGGACTTGTAAAAGTTTAATTAGCTGTATTTGCTGGGGCGTAAGCCGCTGTGTAAGGGTTTGTCGTAGGCGTAGTTCTTGCATAATCCATTGCTTGATCGGTAGGCATAGCCATGGTGCTATGGGCATGCATATCGATGTCTGTAAGCTTTTATGTTAGGCTTTCTTGGGGTAATTTAGCAGCTGGCAGCAGCGTATGGCCACACCTCCCCAGCACTGGTAGGCCAGGCTAGTATGCCACGAGGCCCAACGAATTTACTAAAAATTACCCGTGAAGAGAACCAAGATCAAAACACTGCTAGCTACCAGCGCTATAGGGACAGACGTCTGTGTCAAGGGCTGGGTAAGGACCAAGCGCACCAGCAAACAAGTGGTATTCATAGCACTCAACGATGGCTCTACCATCCACCATCTGCAAGTGGTTTTAGCACCACAGCAAATCTCAGCAGAGACGCTACAGCATATTACTACCGGTGCTAGCTTGTGTGTAGAAGGTACCATAGCAGCTTCGCCAGGGCAATCTCAGAGCATAGAGCTCCAGGCCAAGCGGCTGCAAGTACTAGGAGTAGCCCCAGCCTATCCGCTCCAGCCTAAAAAGCACTCCCTGGCGTTTCTGCGAGAGCTGGGGCACCTACGTTTTCGTACCAACACCCTGGGCGCTATTTTTAGAGTACGCCATGCCCTCAGCTACGCCATCCACCAGTTCTTCCATGAGCGCGGCTTTGTGTACCTACATACGCCTATCATCACAGGCATAGATGCCGAAGGAGCTGGTGCTATGTTTAGCGTAACCACCTTAGATATAGCCCATGCGCCCAAGGGCCCAGATGGTAGGGTTGACTTTAAGCAGGATTTTTTTGGTCAACGCACCAGCCTGACGGTCAGCGGGCAGCTAGGGGCTGAGGCCGCTGCACTAGGCCTGGCAGAGGTGTATACCTTTGGCCCTACCTTCAGGGCCGAAGATTCGAACACTACCCGCCACTTAGCTGAGTTTTGGATGGCAGAGCCAGAAATGGCTTTCTATGACCTGGACGATAGCATAGCCCTAGCCGAAGAGTTCTTGAAGTACCTGATTCGCTTTGCCCTGGAGCATTGCAAGAGTGACCTAGATTTTTTACACCAAAGAGCATCAGCAGACCATGCACAGCAGTCAGCAGCGAATGCCCCCTCCCTCATCGGTCGGTTAGAAGCCGTGGTAGCACAGCCTTTTGCCCATATTACCTATACAGAAGCCTTCATACTCTTGCGAGCCTCTAAGCCGAACCAGAAAAAAGAGTTTGCCTATCCGATCCAAGACTGGGGAGTGGATCTACAGGCAGAGCACGAACGATACCTAGTAGAGCAGTATTTCCAAAAGCCTGTCGTAGTGACAGACTACCCCAGGGCTATCAAAGCTTTTTATATGCGTCAGCACGCAGATGGCCAAACCGTAGCTGCCATGGATATTTTGTTCCCAGGCGTCGGAGAGCTTGTAGGCGGTTCGCAGCGCGAAGAGCGCTTAGATAAGCTGGAGGCAGCGATGCAGGCCATGAAGATGGATAAAAATGCACTACAGTGGTACTTAGATACACGCCGTTTCGGAACAGTACCGCACAGTGGATTTGGCCTAGGACTAGAGCGGCTGGTACAGTTTGTCACAGGTATGGACAACATCCGAGATGTCATTCCTTTCCCACGCACACCAGGGCACGCCGTATTTTAAAGAGCAAGCCCAGACCTTGTAGGATTTCCTAGAAGTTAACGAAGAAGCCATCCAGTCCATTGAAGGCTAGTCATAGAGGCTCTTGCCTCCTAGCTAGCTTCCAAAAAACGGTTGCACTTAGCTAGAAGCACCAGTCCACTAGGTTAGAACTCAGGCTTGTCGAGAAGTTTTACTATATTTTATTTGAATCTAAATTTAGCTAGAAGTGCTAGCTTATTACACTAGGTTAGAACTTAGCTTTGCCGAAAAATTTTCTACCCGATCTCTGTTTGGAAATAGCGAGGATGAGTCTGTGAGCCTCTATTTCATAGCGTATAGCGTAGCAGGGCTATGAGTAGATCTCGAGAAAGTGCTCGCACTTTAGGTAGAAGCGACAGCTCACCAGGTGAGAAACTGGCGCTGGAATTACCGAGAAGTTTTGCGCTATCTTTAGAGACAGAGACGGTGAATCAGTGAGCATTGCCCCCTAACGCCATGAACCGGCCTTGAGCAAGGGCTCGGCACTTAAGTAGCAGCGCCAGCTGACTAGGTGAGAATCTAGGCTCACCGAGAAGTTTTTCCCTATCTTTGAGAGTAAAAATATAGCGCTAGCTCGTAGCGCTAGCTCGTTAGTATTTGTAACTTTAACAAAAGTAGATTAG
>JBCCGO010000011.1:0-22509 GCA_039029235.1 Bacteroidota bacterium
CGCCGCAGTCATTCTCCGCTGCCTTCTGCCTTCGCTGCGTCATCGCGTTCTCCAGTGCCGACGGCACCGACTCAAACAGGTTTATTTTGGAAGCCAATTGGCGCCGTCAGCTCACTGATGGTATCGGCCAAGTCTTCACCCCGTTCGGGCGCTTGCGCGGCGATGTCTACAGTCTCGACAATCCCGGTATTCTTGAGCTGGGCGGCACGGAAGATGTAGCAAACTCGAAATTTACCGATAACCTTGCGTCCAATCGCGATAACGGGACAGTGTGGCGCGGCAATGCCGTTGGTGGTCTTGAATACCGCTACCCATTCGTGACATCGACGGGGCTAGTGACGCACACGGTTGAGCCCATCGGGCAAATCATCGCGCGCCCTGCTTCGATCGGAGATCAGCAAGAGATTCCTAACGAAGATGCCCTCAGCCTCGTCTTCGACGATACGATCCTCTTCAATATCGACAAGTTCTCTGGATATGACCGTATCGAGACTGGCACACGGGTGAATGCGGGCTTTGGCTACACGGCGCAACTTGCCGGCGGCAGCTATGCGCGCGCGGTCTTCGGCCAAAGCTATCAGGTTGCCGGACAGAACGAATTCGACAACATTTTCTACCAGTCGAGCGGCCTTGCAACGAGCAACTCCGACTACATCGCGGGCGTCTATGTCGAGACGGTGAACGGATTTTCGTTCACCGGCCAATCCCGTTTCGATGAAGACAATTTCGACATGGTACGGACCGATATCGGGTCGCGGCTAGATTATGGACCGCTTCAGGCCAGCGTGAATTACGCAAAGGTGCCGAAGTTCCTGCGGCCTAAAGACGTTCTCAAAGGCAGGACCGAAATTCTCGATAGCGACAATAGCGAAGAAATCCTTCTCGGCGGCGCACTTGCTATCACCAACGAATGGTGGCTGCTCGGCAATCTGCGGTACGACATCATCGAAGACCAAACGGTGACGGACGGGCTTGGACTGCGCTACCAGGACGATTGCTACCGGATGGTATCAGAGCTAGCGGCCGTAGCCGAGGCAGGCTTATCGCAGATCTCGACGAAGGGC
This sequence comes from Bacteroidota bacterium, assembly GCA_039029235.1. Classification (GTDB taxonomy): domain Bacteria; phylum Bacteroidota; class Bacteroidia; order Cytophagales; family Amoebophilaceae; genus JBCBRR01. The sequence goes on from JBCCGO010000011.1 coordinate 1,065, forward strand.
TATGACACGCACGCCAAGTCCCATACCCATGTCAAGAAGCTGTTACAAGTCTGCCTAGCTTTTTGTGGGAAGGAAGTGTCTTTGAAGTATGAAGAGGTCACACTCTAGCATCCTCTGAGCACCGATGGTCCGCCAGATGCTCTCTCGAGGGCTGAATATATCCTTTGTCAGTGAGCTGACAGGGTTGAGCGAAGCAGGCATGCGTAGCTTATAAATCATCCCGCCCCGCTCCTACATCTTCCCACCAACGGCCCCTAGACCTTCTCCCCCTCCCTCCTCGGCCTAGGGGACACCTTGTCAGAGGCCCCCAGACCTCCTCTATGCGCACTAGGGCTGCTGTATAAGAGCAATAGCAGCATATGCAGTAGCTCGTGGCCTCATACCCGTATGTGTTAGCCATTTTGGGCTATACTAAGCACACTTGATTTAGCCTTGTCTAGCTCGTTCATGACGTAGGCCCGATTTACGATCAATTTCTTGATCTTTTTCTGGGAGGGAAGCTCGAACATGGTGTCAGTAACGATAGCTTCGCAGACCGACCTGAGGCCCCTCGCACCTAGTCCGAGCTCCAAGGTCTTTTGCACAATGTAGTCTAGAGCATCTTCGGTAATGGTTAGCTCAATATCCTCCATAGCAAACAGCTTGGCGTATTGCTTCGTGAGTGCATTCTTAGGCTCAGTCAATATTCTCTTCAAGGTGGCAGCATCCACAGGGTCGAGATGGCTGATGATGGGCAATCTTCCTATAAGCTCCGGAATCAACCCATAAGCCTTAAGATCAGGCGAGGCAATGTGTGACAGCAACTTACTGTCTTCCGTATAGATACTGGAGGATGTTCGTGTAGCAAACCCTAAAGATCTCATGTTGAGCCTTTTGCTGATGATTCGGTCTATGCCTTCAAAAGCTCCTCCGCATATGAACAAGATATTTTCTGTGTTAATCTGAAGCATCTTTTGGTCTGGATGCTTTCTCCCCCCTTGTGGAGGGACGCTGACGGTAGTACCTTCTAGGAGCTTGAGTAGGGCTTGTTGTACGCCTTCGCCGCTGACATCTCGCGTGATAGAAGGGTTGTCACCTTTTCGGGCAATCTTGTCTATTTCATCGATATAGATGATCCCCTTCTCAGCCATAGCTACGTCATAGTCGGCTGCCTGTAATAAGCGGGTCAGTATACTCTCTACGTCTTCGCCTACGTAGCCTGCCTCAGTCAATACAGTGGCATCTGCCATACAAAAAGGTACCTGCAGGACGTGCTTGGCTAGGATGCGGGCTAGGTAAGTCTTGCCGGTACCTGTCTCCCCTATCAGGAGAATGTTGGACTTTTCGATAAGTACATCCTCTGCTACAGGTTGTCCCAGCCTTTTGTAATGGCTGTAAACAGCTACTGAAAGGACCTTCTTAGCTTGCTCCTGGCCTATAACGTACTGGTCTAGGCGCGTTTTGATTTCTTTGGGCGTTCGGGGCTTTGCATCAGCTAGTTGTGGCTGTGTTGCTTCGTTACTGATCAGTAAGGTGGCTTGCTCGATACACTGATCGCATATGTGGGCCGTGTGTCCAGAGATCATCATGGCCACTGCTTCATTACTTCTTCTGCAGAAAGAGCAATAAATCTTTTCCATACTATTTGTTTTTCTCTAATACCTCATCAATGAGGCCATAATCTTGGGCTTGTGGAGCTCGCATCCAATAATCTCTGTCTGCATCCTTCTCTATTTCTTTTTTACTTTTCCCGGTGTGTTTGGAGAGTATCTGATATAAGTCTTTTTTGATCTCTTGCACTTGCCTGACCGTAATCTCTAGGTCAGCAGCGGGTCCTTGTGCACCTCCTAGGGGCTGATGGATCATGATGCGCGCATGGGGCAAGGCTGAACGTTTGCCTGGGGCACCGCCTGTTAGGAGTACAGCACCCATAGAGGCAGCTAAGCCTGTACAAATGGTATGAACCTCTGGTTTGATGTACTGCATGGTATCATACACCCCTAGGCCAGGGTATACAGCTCCCCCAGGGCTGTTGATGTATAGAATCACATTTTTTTTAGGGTCTGCAGACTCGAGGAAGAGGAGTTGCGCTATGATGATATTGGCCATATGGTCGTCTACCGGCATACCTAGAAAAATGATTCTATCCATGATGAGGCGAGAAAAAACATCAATCTCCCGAAAATGGGTAGGGCGCTCCTCGATTATAGCTCGGGTCATGCTTTCTACTTGGCCTGTGTACTGGTCTACCACTGTGCCACTGATGCCTCTATCTTTGACGGCATAGGCTTTGAATTCTTTTTTATCAAGCATAGTCTATTAGCTTCTGCGAATCTACGGGGTTACTCCGAAAACTCCTACAGGGCTGCCCTGAAGAGAGCTTCTCTGCCCCCTGGGTTGTCACTGGGAACTTTTTGGTATTTGCCACAGCAATGCGAGAGATATTAAATTTTTTCTGTCTAAAGTACCCTACTGGGCTCAAGCCGCTTACTTGCCAAGTACCTAGGCTGCTTGCCAAGTGTTTGGGTGTAAGTGTTCTGCACAAGTTTGGTATTTTTTATTGATTTTCCTACCGAGGCACTTTGCTAGACGTTAGTTTGTTGCACACCTAGCACCTATGTTTGCGTTCTGAGCCGGTAGTTTTAGCACTTAACGAGCCATTCGTTTCTTACTCCATGCCCTCTAAGCATGCGCTGGTCATTATTGATTTTTCTTAACTCTAGGCCTCATGCGTAGACGGCCTCAGGGCATAACCAAGCCAGAGGTCTGGCGTGTATGCTGCCTCACTATGGGCTCCCGCTACTACGCCACCTGAGCTGGGCGGCAGCTATGCTTTAGGTAAATCATTGCTTGCTCCAGGCTGCTTCTATACCCAATAATGTATAATACTAGCTGTGCCATACTAATGGTACTGGCGAATATTTTTTTATATTTTCGTTTCTAAAATCCTGATCTTTTTATAGGTTAGTACAAATAGAGAAAAGCGAAGCAAATGACTTTTGGCAGATCCTAAAGCTAGTGCATCTGCCTATTCTGGTATATTCTTGGGTAGAGATGTCAAACTACGTGAGGGGCTAGCAATTATACCCATGTGGTGGCAGGAAAATATTCCTAGGAAGCAAGATAGGATGAGCCCCCTCCTGGCCTTAGAACCGCATAACAATCTCTTATTTTTGTCGTTCGTCATGAAGTATATGCCCCATGCTAGCCAGCCGGGTTCCCAACTATTTACTCCCCAAAGCCTTCACAGTAGCCATCGCCTCTTGTGCCACCTGGCTAGTCCATCTACCCACCAAGAGTCAGCAAGCATGCACAAAGCCTTGTTTTTTCTCAGAGATACCTGCCCGGATGACACCAGAGCACTCGAGAAAATTAGTGTTGGCCATCCATTTGAAGTAGCTTGCCTATTGGCAACACAATTTAAGCCCGAAACCCAGGCTATTGTCAGTGCTTTGCTCCATGAGATGATAGTAGAGAAGCAAGTGCCATTGGCAACTATTCAACGGGAGTTCGGCGATGGTGTATCCACAATCGTTGCTGGCGTCACTCAGCTAGTAAGGGCAGCGTATCTGGGGCAGGCTTGCTTGTTGGTTAGGCTTAAGGAGGTACTATCTAGGCCTACGTTTAGCCATATCCACATCCTCTTGGTCAGCATAGCTGACTGCCTTGAGAACCTGTACAGGATAAATAGCTTCTCGTCCAACGAACAGCAACGATGGTCTGATCTAGCCGAGTACGTCTATGCACCACTAGCTGGCCGACTCGGCATGTATCATATCCAGTCGGAATTAGAAGACTTATACCTTAAGTTCCGAAAAAGAACCACCTACGATAAGATAGCCAAGCATATTCAAGCTACTAGATCCACCACCGAGGGATTCCTATCCAGCTTTATAGCCCCCATTCATCTAGCCCTTCGGCAGCAGGGTGTGGTCCACACCATCCAAGCACGCACAAAGTCTGTCTCCTCTATATACCGCAAGATTCGGAAGCGTCATGCATCTCTGGCAGCCATGCATGACCTATATGCCATTCGTATTGTTTTTGATAGCAGGCTGCATAGTGAATATACAACCTGTTGGCTAGTTCATGAGCTAGTAAGTACGCTGTATACAACTTTGCCGAATAAGTTTAGGAACTGGCTTGACTACCCCAAAGCTAGTGGTTATGAAGCCTTGCATCTCACCGTGATGGCTCAGGCTGGCCAGGTGATAGAAGTACAAATTCGTAGCAAAAGAATGGATGCAGTAGCCGAGGAGGGTACGGCAGCACACTGGAAGTACAAGGAGTTGGCTATAGCTAAGGAGTTTGCAAAAATAGACGGGCTATGGCTCAGCAACGCCAAGCAGTTTTTAAGAACTCCCTCCATGGATAGAACCATCTACATAAGGACAGACAGCGCGTATATTAAGCGGTAGCACATACGCTAGTAGCAGGCGAGCATGCTTAAGGTAAGTAAGCAAAGGGCAGCTTTGACCAGCTTAGCACATCATCTAAGATCTTTAACAAGCTGCGGTACGCTAGGGTTTCAAGGACACTACATAAACGCTCCCCGAAATGCAAGGATAGCCGCGTAAGGCCAACAAAAGGATGAACTTGATAGTTGTATAGAAAGTTGTTAACTTTGCTTATACTTGCATCCCGATGTATAATACATTTTGAATCATTATGTAGAGCTGCTAGTTATAGACATTTGGCCGGAGCCAGACAATGCTTTCAGCTAGCTAAGCGCAAATGTAAGCACACAGTTTTTAAGACCTTTGCAGCTAATAATATATTCTTGAAACAATCTAACACTTACTGCAGCCCCAGGCACGCAGCGGTGGGGAAATTTAATCATCTTGACAATGGACGCCTTCACCTATTACTGGCCATCAAGCATCGTAATTATTCTAGGTGCGATACTGTTTCTCAGCTTTGTACCGCTCAATCTGTGGATCACTGCCCTATTCTCTGGCGTTCGAGTAGGGCTGCTCGAGCTAGTATTTATGCGCATCCGCAAAGTCCCTCCCCATATTATTGTCGAATCGCTGATTACAGCTACCAAGGCCGGGCTCAAAGTAACGATCTCAGAGATTGAGACACACTACCTGGCAGGCGGTAACGTCCCTTCAGTAGTCAGGGCGCTGATCTCTGCTGATAAAGCCAGTATCAGCCTAACTTTTAAGCAGGCTACAGCCATTGATCTAGCGGGTAGAGATGTATTTGAGGCTGTGCAAATTTCCGTCAACCCCAAAGTGATCAATACACCTTCGGTAGCTGCCGTAGCTCATGATGGGATTCAACTGATCACCAAAGCTAGGGTAACATTACGTGCTAATATTCAGCAACTTGTGGGAGGTGCTGGCGAAGACACCGTTCTAGCTAGGGTGGGAGAAGGCATTGTTACCTCTATCGGCTCTACGAAGACGCATAAAGAAGCGCAAGCTAATCCCGATCAAATTTCTAAGCTAGTGCTAGAACGAGGCCTAGATGCTGGTACGGCTTTTGAGATTCTTTCTATTGACATTGCTGACATAGATGTAGGAGAAAATATTGGAGCTAAGCTGCAGATAGATCAGGCCAATGCTGACCTGCGGGTGGCAGAAGCAAAGGCAGAAGAACGCAGGGCTATGGCTGTGGCTGTAGAGCAAGAGATGAAAGCTAAAGCCCAGGAAGCCAGAGCCCAGGTGATTTTAGCCGAAGCTGAGGTGCCCAAAGCAATGGCTAAAGCGCTGCAAAATGGTTATGTGGGGGTTATGGACTACTATCGCATGCAAAACGTGCGGGCAGATACAAGCATGCGTACAGCCATTGCTGAAGAAGGTGGAGGTAGAGAAAAAGCAACAAAAGAAGAGCCTCTCGGATAGCAAGCTAGGGCGTATAGCGGCTATGCCCCAGCCCAAACACCGCAGCAGTACGGTAAAAAACTTGAAACCTTGATGGGCAGTAAGTGGGCGTGGGGAGGAAATTACAGCTTGCCAAAACTAGCACCTACCGTACCTATGGCTAAGGTCACACTTAATGACGTCTTTTAGCATGGAGGATTTCAGGCCCAAAAAGAATCGAAAAGATGGACTACTCCCGAAAGGCCAACAATCAAAACATGTCTCCCAGCAATGCATATCCCCGTGAATACTCACTTTGGTAGCATGACCTGCTAGCTCCTTCTTATCCAAATCATAGGCACTGTCAAAGGTAATGGCCCATCCTCTAGCTAAACTCAGCCCTCCGTCAAAAGAGAGCTGCCTGCTAGAGCACCTGCTGCCTGACGCTATATGGTGGGTATAATTTCGATAGTAAGTAAGATTTAGGCTCCAAGGTACATCAAAGTTTGCATATTGTGCTGAATCACTAGGAGCAGGCCTAGGTATCTGCCCATTCCTCGTATGCCCGGCTGCGTTTTGTGCACCATGGCCAGGTGGCCTGAGGCGAATACCAATTTTGAGGAAAGAATCCGTGCTATGTCCTAGCCCCTGTCCATGGTACCAAGCAACCCTCTCCGCTCTTCTCTTTAGGTCTCCTTGATTATAAGCTGGATCGCACGAATCGTAAGCATAGGGATCGAGAGTAGTGCTATATTCTAACCTGAATAGATTATCCAATAGCCCTGTCCGTGCTACTAGCTTGATATTGCCAAGCTGGAAGCTGTCCGCTTTGAAGTCATAGCTTGTACTCAAGCTGAGTGCTTCTAGCATAGGTACCTTGCGGGTACTTCTAGCCAGATCTGTTGTATCACGCAACTTCATGGTAAGTGTATTGTCTACCTCAAAGTCCATCACAGCCTTCGCACTACTCTGGGGAGTGCCGTAAACACAGTTGTCAAACCTATTCATGAGCTTGTTGCCTTGTGGGGTCTGTACTTCTTGCCAGTACCTCCCAGCACAGCCCGGTGTATAAGTAAAACGCACCGTAGGCGTTAATTGGTGACGAATGGACTGTATAGCAGTATTGGAGCCCCCAAAGTACATTCCATACAGTGTGGTTTGGAGACTAGTGCCTGCGCTATAGTCCCACACACGTTTAAAGCCACCTATAGTATCTTTTACAATCGTATCTTGGGCATTATCATACGCATAATCTAGGCTCTGGAAGTACCATCGTTCTTGGTATCTAACAGCAGGCTGTAAGTTAACATACTGAAATATTTTGGCATTTCCTGCTAGCCGTATCGTATGCTTGACCCCATAATCACCTTGCCGGAAGGCATCGATCCAATACTGGTATGTAGGTATAGAAGTATTGCGATTGATCGTACTAGCAAGTTGTCTTTTAAACTCAACGCTATGCTTGAGATAGATATCTCTATACCACTGTCCTATGGCACCCCCTCCCCCTCTAAAAAGGTATATAGGGCTAGTGCTGAAGATAACCTCAGGCAGGATTAGCTTTGTAGTGTTTCTCTGAAAGTCTTGGCTATGTGCTAGGATAGTAGCTATCCTGCAGGGCAATCCCGCCAGGCTATTTGTATAGCGTATCTGCGAGCCAGTAATAGTAGTCAAGCCCCTATTGTTTGGCAGCGCTGCTGCTGCTGATCGGTCCTGGATGTCTATATCTGCAATGAGGCTGCCAGCCCGATTGTTTTGGGTAGCATGTCTCCATTGAAATCGCCATGGCCCCCTTTCGTCAGACATTGGGGTCATTGTTTGTTCATAAGATACGCTGCCAGTATAGCCATAACGCTGGTAGCTTGACTCAGCTTTTAATCCGCAAGAGCCTTTGGAATACAGCCTTGCCTTTAGTGAGAGATCGATACAATCGTTAAAGTAGAAGTGGTACCCTGCGCTGAGGAAAGGGCCTTTGCTCAAGTCTGCTCCTAGCTCTGGGAGAATGATGCGCGATACCCTGGGCCTAGATATAGGCAAGAATCCATAAAAAAAGCCTAAGGGAGTAGGTATATCGTAGCAATAACATCGCCAAGGGCCGGTAACTATATTCTCGCTTTGAACAAATTTTGCCTTCCTGGCTTCGATATAATAGTGCGGCTTAGCCAGGTTGCAAGTAGTAAGTCGCATACGATCTGTATAATAAGTACGCTCAGTATCTATCGTAGCCTCGTCACAGTGTATGAGGATGCCTTCCTGCTCAATAAATAATTTACGGATCGCTCCTCGCCGAGTATCAAAGCTGTAGTGAATTTCCTCAGCCTGGCATGATACACCCCCTTGGGTAAAGATGACCTTTTGGGCAATCTCTCCTACCTCATTGTGCTTGCCCGTTGCCGTGATAGTATTGGTAGACCAGTCTAAAGTAAGCTGTTCAGCCGCTAGTTGTACATCTTCGTAGCCAATATCACTGCCTCCATACAGGTGCAAGGCCTTTTTTTGAATATCAAAGACAGCAGTGTCTTTAGCCTTATATCGGACTACAGCCTGGAGAGCAGTGCCCGGCTCATCAGCAATCTTTTCCTCCCTATCCATTGCCTTACAAGCACCCACAAGGTGTATAAAGGATACTATAAAAGTAAGAAGTCGGTACTTTAACTGGAGCGCCAATAGATTAGCTTGCCTAACTTTTTTCTGGTAGATATCCTCTAGGGCTAAAAATATGGAACTAAAATAGAGAAACTCAGCAGCGCTACAGGTATGCTAGCACGCTTTGCAACCGAGCGGATGCAATTTTAGCAACACCGACACGGTTAAAGCTACAAAAGTATGGGAAGCCACACAAAGTCACACAAGTACGGCCGTAAGACGTATCTAGCAGACTGTGATGCCTAGGCTAAACATTTTTTGGTTATATTAGGTTACGATATTAAACACTACGCTACCTATCTAATCTCGCATCCTATGAGACTGAGCAAAGAAGTTAAGATTGGCTTATTCATAACCACTACCCTCGTCGTTTTTTATATGGGATTCAGCTTCTTGAAAGGTCGGACCATATTTAAGCACGATCCTACCTACTACACTATCTATGAAGATGTCAAGGGCTTGAGCACAGGAGGGTCTGTGTTGCTTAATGGACTCCAAGTAGGCAAGGTTAGGACCCTTGATATACTTCCTAGTCAGAATTATGGCATTCGGGTAACATTCACTATTGACAAGGGCAAGAACGTCAAGCTAACAGATGCTACGGTAGCTAAGCTAGTAAATAACAGCCTAATAGGCGGTAAAGCTATCGAGCTCTCGGTTAAGGAAGGCAATTCACTACAAAACGGCGACACTATATTGGGGCAAGTGGAGCAAGATCTTGAAAAGATTCTTGCAGCGCACTCACTCCCTATACTCCAAGATGTTAAGGATATTACAGTACTGACCAATCAGTTTATGACTCAGCTGGTAGAAAATTCAGGCCAGATTAATGCTGTGTGCACCAACTTAGTAATGGCGGTCCAAGAACTGCGACAAGCTGTTACTACTAACCAAACGGCGCTCAATACTATTGGTAGGAACCTGGCCGAAGCCTCTAGCGCATTTGCTGATAACGAAATTGGATGGAGGCCTTTGCTAGCCAGGCTCCATCAGCTGACCGGCGAAGTAGAGAATATGAAGATGAAGAATATGGCTACCAAGCTAGATAATATTCTTGATAGGCTTGCTGATGGTACCCTGTATAACGATTTGAATCAGAGTCTGGCAGATCTGGACAAACTGCTGGTAGACATAAGAACCAACCCGAGTAGGTACGTTAGCCTCTCGCTTTTTGGCAGAAATACAGTCGACAAAAATCCCAAAGACAAATAAGCAGCTGATCTCCCAAAAGAAATTCACACAAAATCCACTATAAATCACTAAACAATGTGGCAACCCACAGCATCTGACCTGATCAAATTAACGCAAAACATCAGACAGAATCAAAATGTATTGTATATTATATAAATATGTTTAATTTTCGTATAGTGTATGCAAGGTAATTGTTCGCCTCCAGTGGACAGACTAAAATAAAAAGCAATACATATGCAATATGCGTCACGAAGGAGCTTAGCAAATGGGTAAGTTAGATACTCTTTGATCATCGTACATGAAAGATCGAGCTATAGCTGACGATAGAGGTTCACAAAAAGGAAATCAATGGCCTCCAGGACGTGAAAGGAACCTTGCTCAGAACAATCAGCAACCTAGAAGTTACTGGTATTGAAGTTCTCACTTAGGGTAAACAAAGAAACAACGCTAGCAATAAAAATTAATAGCAATGCCAAGAAGGCAGCCATGCTCTGCAACGTAAGAAAAAGCCTAAACTACTGAAGGAATTGCTAAAACTGATGCTGATAGAGACCAAGCAAGCTGTCCCGGAAGTTCTAGCTTATCATAGAGACAGCCCTAGTGCAGCAACTTGCTGAGAAGGTAGTAGCTAGGAGCTAGACTATTCGAGATAACACTCCGCCGAAGGTAGCCATAACAACTACTCAGCAGGCAACATCAGCACAGCAAGATTCTATCGAGCAAGGCGTAAATTAAATTATAACTGACTAACTGATATAACCTTGAAATTAGCTGCTATTGATATCGGCTCTAATGCGGTTCGGATAAAGGTTATCCGTGTAACATACTTTAACCAGCAACCTCAGTTCAAGAAAATAGAATATCTGCGCTTTCCCTTGGTGCTAGGAGGCGAGGTATTTGAGAGCCAATTTATTAGTCCTGAGAACGAGCAGAGGCTAACTCAGCTATTGCAGGCCTTTAAGATACTACTCACGCTCTATGAAGTGGACGATTATACGATCTGTGCCACAGCCTCTTGGCGGGAAGCAAATAATGGACTGACTGTCAAAACAAACATTGAGCAAGCTCTCCGGATTTCTATAAACGTTATTGATGGGAATGAAGAAGCGGCTTTGATTAGTAAGGCTATTCAGCCTTTTCTCAAAGGGGGGAACTACCTACACGTAGAGGTAGGTGGGGGCAGTACAGAGATAAGCTTTTATAAAGAACAGACTCGTGCAGCTACACGTTCTTTTAGACTAGGTTCTATCAGAAAACATGCGCCACCCGATTCAGAAGAGGTCTGGGCAGATATGGAAGCGTGGATCTATGAGCAAAAGCGTCACTACAGAGATAGACTTATCGGCATTGCCACAGGCGGTAACATACGAAAATTAGCACAAATTATAGGGCGCAACAAGAAAGAAATTCTTTCGGTGAAGCGGCTAGCGGCTTCTCAGCGGTACACAGCCTCGTATAGCTTAGCAGAGCGGATCAATGTACTTCAGCTAAACCCTGACCGTGCTGAATCCATTTTACCTGCATCAGAAATTTACCTGGCAGCTATGCAGTGGGGCGAAGTCAAACATACACTCGTACCTGATGTAGGACTTAGAGACGGGATCATAAAGAAACTGTATGAAAAGCGTGTGCGGTCCCGTGGTGAGAGAAGCTAGGAAGTGAGGGCCCCTTCCTTGCTATGCTTGAATGTTGCCTTTATCTGGTCTACATCTGCCGCTTTGTCAACAGGCTTGTTGAGCAATTTCCGGAGGCGTACTCGGCGCTGTGCTGCCTTGATTTTGTTCCTTTTTGACTTCCTTTGTAGCCTGGTAGTGGCCATAACCTTTATAGTAAGGACTGAATTTAGAACGCAAATTTAGTTATTATAATACATAAGCCCAACCCGCTCAGACAGGGGGACGAGCAAGAAGGCTGACCTATAAGTAGGATGGGTTTTGGGGCTGTGTAAAAAGTCAAGAAAATCTCTTTTAATACTGGCTATAAAGGCTTCAGTGCGTGATTTCTAATAGGGAAAATGGCTCTTTACCCATCCTCGAGTGGGTATCTTTGTGCTAAATGCTCAGCAAGATCTCGGAGCGAGAATCTGTGGTCATTTGAAGTGCAACCAAGGTAGCAGGAGTGGTGACCGAGTGGCTGAAGGTGCTCGCCTGGAAAGCGGGTGTGCCCGACAAAGGGTACCGAGGGTTCGAATCCCTCCCACTCCGCAACAGCTGTGACCTAGCCGAGTGGTAAGACGACTGCTTACGGCGACCAGCATGGGTTAACAAGGTGGCGATAGGGTACAGTGCAGCAGCATAGCAAAGGCCAGTAGGCAGCACAACCAGTTACCCATGAACATCCGGGTCTTATAATGAGGCCCAGATCAGCCATTCACGCAACCAGCCATCGCATCAGGTAACCTTAGGGAGGATCTGTGCTGTATGGCTTCCGGTTTTGACTTGATCAATAATTTGTTCAATCTTCCCACGTTCGTCGATCACAAAAGTTACACGTGCTGTGCCCCAGTATTTCTTACCGAATAGTGACTTCTGTACCCACGTGCCGTACTGCTCATGAATCTGGCGGTCTTCATCAGCAATCAGTCTGAAAGGGAGCTGCTGCCTAACGATGAACTTTTGGTGTGATTGCTCGCTATCTGTACTGACGCCTATGACTTCATACCCTGCTTGCTGGAGAGTCTGGTAGTTATCCCGCAGGTTACAAGCCTGCGCTGTGCAGCCTGGTGTGTTGTCTTTAGGATAGAAATAAAGAACCAGCTTCTTACCTGCAAAGTCAGCCAACTGAACCGTTCTTCTTTCCTGATCTTTGCCTACGAATGCAGGGGCGTGGTCACCAACTTGTAAGTGCATGATGCAATTTGGTTTAGCCTGTGTTTAAATGCGTTAGCAATACTGCTCTAGGGCAGCTCCGAGCTTTGTAGCTAGCATGTCTACTGGCCGTCTCTTAATTTGATGGCGTTCTATAAAATGCACTACGCTGCCATTTTTGATCAAGGCAATGGCAGGTGAAGAGAGCAGGTAAGGCTTGATGTATTCCTTCGCTTTTCCTGCAGCCCCTTCATCTACACCAGCAAAGATAGTGACGAGGTGCTGGGGTAGCTTTTGACTGGTTGCTAGCGCCTGTATAACTCCTAGCCGGGCATCAGGGCCAGCACAGCCACACATAGAGTTGATAACTAACAATGTGCTGCCTTCGTGGTTCGTAAAGTGCTCTGCTACTTCTTGGGATGTTTTTAGTGCTGTAAAGCCAACTTCTGTTAGCTCCGCTTCTATAGGCATGACTAGGGTTTCTGGATACATAGTTGCTTCTTTTAAGTTATAAATCCTTGGCTGTATACGTCCAGCATGCAAAATATATGCCTCATCATTATTTCGCAACTTTATCGGTTACAAGAAGCCTAGCGCTAATTTGGCTTGCTCAGACATCCTATCTGGGGTGTAAGGAGGATCAAAGGTAAGGGCTACCTGAACATCCTTGACACCTGCTATAGCCCTGACGTTGCGTTCCACCTGACTCGGTATCAGCTCAGCTGCCGGACAATTGGGTGAGGTCAGCGTCATGAGAATGCACACATTGCTGATAGGATCAACAGTGATCTCATAAATCAAGCCCAATTCATAAATATTGACTGGTATCTCTGGGTCATACACTTGCTTTAGGGCTTGGACAACCTGGTCTTTGAGTAAATCTTCCTGGCTGGGTGGGGGATCATTCGTTGTTTGCAGACATACTGGAGCCTGATAGGTCTGTGCAATTGCCCTGATTTGTTTGAGCATGCTAGCAAGGCCACTAGAACGCTGAGAACCAATGAGCTGGTACATACCTATGCTATCCACGAAGTAGAGATCAGCCTGTAAAATGTCCTGGATGGTTTGGCCAGAAAGTACTCGTACTAATAGGCTGATTAAGCCTTTGGTGATGGCTGTATTGCTGTCTGCTTTCCAAAAAATTCGACCATTCCTCGCTTGATGGACAAGCCAAACGCTAGACATACAACCTCTGATGAGGTTATCTTCAACTCTGTACTGGTCAGCTAGGAGTGGCATTTTATCACCTAACTCCATAATATAGTTTAGCGTAGCTTCCCTATCATCTGCCAAGACTTGAAATGCTGCGATGATCTCATCCTGTATCTCGTTGATCGGCCTGGTGTAGGTTGCTGTCATGGGAAAGATGTCTAGTTATTTTTTTTCTTGCGTAAGCTTAGCTACGGCTGTTATGAATTGTTCTACTTCTTGCAGCGTATTGTACACAGCAAAGGAAGCGCGCACTACGCCATCTACTCCAAAACGATGCATCAGTGGCTGGGCACATCCATGGCCTGTCCTGACAGCGATACCCTGGGCATCTAATAATGCTCCTACATCCAGATGGTGCATACTCGGCACGTTAAAGGCCACGACACCTATTTTACTGGGGGCTGTGCCAATAAGCTGAACCTTATCAAGCTTACTTAGCTGGTTGTGCGCATAGCTCAGCAGCTGCTCCTCGTGAGCACGCATGGTTGCTTGTCCTACTGCTTCTATGAAGGCCAGGGCTGCCTGAGAGGCTACGATGTCTGCTATGTTGGGGGTACCAGCTTCAAATTTATAGGGAATCTCATTATAAGTAGTTTTCGCTAGGGTCACCTCTTTAATCATCTCGCCACCGCCCTGGTAAGGAGGCATCCTCTCTAGCAAGCTCCTCCTGCCATATAAGATGCCTACTCCTGTAGGGCCATAAGCTTTGTGTACTGAGAAGGCCAGAAAGTCACATCCTAAGTCTTGTACATCGATGGCTAGGTGTGGAGCTGCTTGAGAAGCATCTACGAGTACGACAGCTCCTGCAGCATGGGCGCTGGCGACAATCTCCTGAATGGGATTAATGGTGCCTAAGATGTTCGATGCATAAGTAATGGCGACTATTTTGGTTCTCGTAGTGAGTAGCTCTTCAAAAGCAGGCATGATCAGCTCGCCTGTATCGCTAATCGGGACGACTTTGAGGTGGGCTCCCTGTGCCTGGCACAGCAGCTGCCAAGGAACGATGTTGGCATGGTGTTCCATATGAGAAATAATCACTTCATCCCCTGCTTGTACAAATGTCTGGCCATAGCTATTAGCTACCAAGTTGATGCTTACTGTGGTGCCTGCCGTAAAGATAATTTCTTCGGGCTCAGCTGCATGGATAAATGCTTGGGCACTTCTTCTGGTTGTCTCCAAGGCCTCTGTAGCCTTATCGGCCAGGGCGTGTATAGCCCGGTGTACGTTGGCATTATGATGCTGGTAGTAATGGAGCAGGGCATCTAGTACTACTTGTGGTTTTTGCGTAGTAGAGGCATTGTCTAGATAGGTTAGCGGTTTCCCATGAATGGTCTGCTGTAGGGCAGGGAACTGGGCCCTGATCTTTTGTACATCAAATGCATGGTGCTGTAGTGTTGGTCTTGTCATATACTCCTGGTGTTGCTGGCAGCTTCTAGGCCAAGTGTACTCAGCCTGGTTTCTAAAGCTTGATGTATATGGGATTTTAGCACTGGAGAAGCTACTGTAGCTATCACGTCGCTAGCAAAAGCATTCAGTAACATGTAGCGTGCTGTGTGCAGAGGTATTCCTCTGGCGCTAAGATAAAACAACTGTGCTTCATCTAGCTGGCCTACGGTAGCTCCATGCGAGCACTTGACGTCATCTGCCCAGATTTCTAGCTGCGGCTTGGTATGGATGGTAGCTTGGTCTGAAAGTACTACATTGTTATTGGCCTGGAAAGCATTGGTATTTTGTGCTTCAGCACGTACGTAGATCTTTCCGTTGAAGACTCCTGTAGCCTGGCCTGTTATAATACCCTTGTAGCGCTCATTGCTTTGGGTATGAGGTGCCTGATGGTCTACTAGGGTATGATTATCTACATGCTGCTGGTTATCTAGGCAGTACAACCCATACATATTCGCCTCGCCATAAGGTTCGTAGAGGTGGGTATGCAAGTTATTCCTCACAAACGCGCCGTCCCAGGTAAGGGTATAGGTATTCAGCACGCTTTGACTTGCTTGGTAGCATTGTGTAGTATTTACCTGGTAAGCCTGGTGCCCCATTTGTGTTTGTAAGGTATGGTAATCTAGTCGTGCATTGCTGGCTAGTTTTATTTCGGTTACAGCATTAGTAAAGCCTGGATGTTGGCCTAGCGTATGCCAAGCAGTGACCAAGCTAGCCTGGCTATGCTCACCCAGTACGATGCGTAGCCTTGGATAGGTAAGTCTGGGATGTGTGCTAGCGTCTGCAATATGGTAGATGAATAAAGGCTTATCTAAGACAGCATGGTCTGCTATGTGTATGAGGATACCTTCTTCAAACAAGGCTGTATTTAAGGCGGCGAAAGCATCTGCTGCTTCGGGAGTAGGCTGGCGCCAGTGTTGTAAGAGAGCGGCTTGGTGTTGCTGATAAGCGTCTGCAAAGGTAAGGCACTGCCAGGGGTGTTCGGGGCTACCTAAGGTGGAGTACACTTTGCTAAGCTGCCCATTGATAAGTACCAGCTGGTAAGCATCTGGCTCATGGCGAAACCAAGGCCTGAGCTCTGCTTGGGTGAGCTGACTAGTAGTCTGATCTTGGCTCAAATCAAACACTCCAGCCAGGGTATTGGTGATGGGTGTATACTTGTAGGCTTCGTCTTTGGGGCCTGGGAAGCTTAGCTGTCGGAACGCTTGCCAGGCTTGTTGCTTAGCCTCATAAAAGGGATGGGGCTTGGCTAACGTGCTGAAGTGTTTATCTATAGCCTGCTGAGCCTGGCTAGTTAGTAGAGATGGCATGGTCGGGAAGCTTGCGCCAAGGTGATTTTACGAGATGGTGGCTGCCTTGAGCCAGTCATAGCCTTTGGCCTCTAGCTTTTGGGCGAGCTCTTTACTACCTGAGCGCACAATTTGTCCGCTGTAAAGGACATGCACGAAGTCTGGGACAATGTAGTTGAGTAGTCGCTGATAGTGCGTCACGATGATGATAGCGGTTTCTTTGCTTTTGAGTTGATTTACGCCCTGGGCGACTATCTTGAGGGCGTCAATATCTAGCCCTGAGTCTGTCTCATCTAAGATAGCCAGTGTAGGGGCAAGCACAGCCATCTGCAAAATCTCGTTGCGCTTCTTCTCTCCTCCTGAGAATCCCTCATTCAGTGATCTGCGCAGCAACGCTTGGTCCATATGGACTAGCTGGGCTTTTTCTTTGAGCAGGGCCAGAAATTCTACAGCATCCAAGGGCGCTTGCCCACGCTGTTTTCTGATCTGGTTGACGGCTGTTTTTAAGAAATTTGTATTGCTGACGCCTGGAATCTCTACTGGGTACTGAAAGGCTAGAAAAAGTCCGGCACCAGCGCGCTCTTCAGGTGCCATAGCTAGCAGGTCCTGATGCCGAAAGGTTACTTCGCCCGCAGTAACCCTATAGCCTGGCTTACCTGCTAGCACGGCCGCTAAAGTACTCTTGCCGGATCCATTAGGGCCCATGATAGCATGCAGCTCGCCAGCCTGGACAGTAAGGTTGATACCTTGCAGAATCTCTTTGCTTTCTGCGGCTGCATGCAGGTTACTGATAGTCAGCATGTAAGGCTACTGTTTGTTAGCAAGATTGCTTACGAAGGTACAAGGTATTGGTGTTACGCCCCTACCCCAAGTAACCAGAGGATAAGGCTACAGATTACCTAGCTGCTAAAGATGCGCTAAATTACACACGATCCGGATCAACTCCTCTCAAAGATCCATAATGTGATCGACATTTATGGGGTAAGTGGAAGGTCTTGGAGTCGCTAGTGGGGAGATACATGAGAGCGATAGACAGGAAGGCGGTCATGCCACCCCCATGGCTTGTTGTGACTGCTTGGTTTACTCGACCTACAGGCCAGCTAGCTCTTGCTTGGTCAGCCCAGTGGCTTGCTCAACTACACCTACCCCGAGGTGCAGCTTATGCAGCATGGTCCTAGCTATCTCCAAATTTCTGGTTTTTCTGCCTTCTTGCATGCCCCGCACTTCCTATTCCCCGTCTTTTTGTCTTATTGCTTGCATAAGCGACTCCTTTAATGCTGGATAGATCCCCACAAATGACGCTATTATCTCATCAGCACGCTCAATGACCTACCTCAAGGGCATAAATCAGCCCCTGATCTAGGTAAGGAGTTACTGAATGGCTACCGACTAGCGCCTTATGCCCTTTGAAGCCACGAGACAAAGTTAACATTACCGGCCCGTTTGAGCAAGAGCTCCATAGGACCACACAAGCCATGAGAGAGTAGGTCCCTATCCAATGTCTTGGCCAGATTGACTAATATATACGACTTGCTCATCACTGACCTGGCTAGCTCTGGGTGCTCAAAATATTCATAGAGATCCGCATGATATGGATAATGCGTCTGAGAACCATTGTAGACTACGATGTTGACGACAAGAGGAAGCTTCTTGTGGCCTTGCTTTCTGTGCTTGAGGAACAGGCTGGCATTGTATTGTAAGTTTCGCGCTAGCATGTGCGGGTCTATCCTCCGCTGGTGCTACGAGGTGGTGGTATGTAGACTTAGCGCCCAGTTATGCATTTACTGACAAACTAGCCATGGTCACTGGCTCTGGGCATAAATTACGCACTTACTCAGAAGCAGAGTCAGGAAAGGGCCCTGGCAGGGCTTCATTTTCCCTCTAAGCCGCGCCATGTAGCTTCTTGGATAGCTCAGAGCTCCCTGGGCATGGAAAGTCTGTGCGAAAGCTAGTGCTTGCCAAAGGCAGTGAAACAAGCTCAGTAGGGGATCTCGGGAACATGCTTATGAAAAAGACCGGCTACGCCCTTCTTTCAGGGTAAAGAGCGCGCAACTTTATTGGCTAGGCTTAGATCCGCTATACAAGCCCTAGCTATCTCCTCGCTCACAAAGTAGTTTGGAAACTCCTGAGCTAGCTTTTGAACTAGTTCTGGATACTTTTCAGCGAATTTTGTTGCACAGGCTAACGTCTTATGCCCACGCTCTTTGATGCCTTCACACATATGCCGAAAGAGCACCATGCGCATCGCTGCTATCTGTTGATTGCTGATCGCTTCTGACTGGATGGCCGCTATGTAGCGCCTGACATGCTCTTCTTCGAAGAATTCCGCACACTCCTTTCCTGGCCTCAACCCCCTTGCTTCCCACAAGCCTGCTCCTGCTTTCTTCTTTAGCTTGCTTAGTGTATTTGTCGCTGACTCTTTTTTAGCCAACGTGCTTTCAGCTTGGCTTATATCCTCTTGCGTGACTGCTGGGCTGGAGAGCGGGACTGATTGTGCTATATCCTCCTGGGCCACTGCTGTCCTGGAGAGCAGGCCTGATAGGTCTCCTGTACATACTAGCGCTGCTAGTTGCTCATACAACGCTCCGTCTGATTTTATGAGCGTCTCGTATTCCTTATACATGCGCACTAGCAACGCTAGTACGTCTTCTATGGCTAGCGCAGCTTGGGGGCTGTCCGCTAGCTGATAGTTGCCTAATATTTTATTTTTGAACTTCTCTAGCTGATCTTTGACTTGCTTTATGCTACTAATTAATCCCCCAGAGGTAGACGCTGCCGATACTTGCCCTGCTTCTACTATCTCTTTGCCTTTCCGCTCTGCTATCTGCAAGGCAGCTCGGCTGATGGTTAGATCTACATCTTCGGAAGAGCCACGCTTGTCTCGGATGATCCGGTTGATTACTGACACCCTGTTTGCTTGCTGTGCTGTTTTGACTCCTTCGTACGTCGCGTCGATCAGGCCTTCTAGCAAGTCGACAAAGCCACCAACAAAAGGGATAGCGTCACCTCCTGTTGCTATAAGCTGCTTGAAGAGATACATACCTGCTGCTTCTGCATTGCTCTGCTCATAAGTTATACTGAACATGCCTGTCGAGGCTAGACTGTGGGCTGCTATGTAGTCGCGCATGGTCCAAGTAAAGGCCTTACAATAGTCATAGAGCACAGGATTACTTGCTTCTAGCGCTGCTAGCTTCTCATTGATTTCTGCTTTGTCTGTAATTCCTGCCACGTTTAGAATATCGGTAAGTGATTTGACGTCCTTGCCAATATCTACTACCTGCTCCCCTATCTGCTCTACCCGCTCACCTACCTGCTCCCTGTCCTCGATAAGAAGGCTATCTCGCCTGGCGTCTTTTCTTTGCGCTGGGTTGAGCCCGAGCAGCTCGGACTTCTTCAGCTCTTGGACTGCTGGTGCTTGTACGTACGCTGGCCACGCGGATGCTAGCTGACTAACCCCTGCCGCATCTTGGTCTGCCTGGCAGGCTACAAGGGCTAGCTGGTGCAAGGCCCCATAAGCATTCTGGATCGCTTCTCCTGCTGGCTCATTGATCTTAGCTAGGAGCTCCTGAACGGCTTGGTCATGCAGCGTATAGCAGGTAGCAAAGTACCTGGGTTTGGTTTCTGCGTACTCCATGGAGCCAAAGAGCTTCTCACGTAGCTCAGTGTCTATAGCATTGGGGTTGAGTGCTTTGTCATAGGCAAGGGTATACTTCCCTTGGTCATAGGTGATCTTTTTGATTACGTGTTCGCCTACATAGTTCCTTTGCTCTAGGAGTAAGAATATTGCTGCAGGCTCTCGCTTGTGGTGATCTGATCGGTGCATGACAGATAGGTGCCAATTGTCCGTGGAGAGATCTGCCTCGGCATTGACAAGACTTGCTACCTGGTCTATGTCACAGGCAGCCGGCTGAAGCCCAATGCCTGTGTTTTTGAACAAGGGTTTGTTTGTCCTGTATTGCCTAGCTAGCTCACCCTTAGATTTTTTTATGACACTATTGACTATTTTCTGTAAGTTTTCTTCTGAGCCCTCCTTGAACTGGTAGCGACTATCTTCTAGGACAAAGAGGTGCTGGCCAGGGGCAATCGTGGCTGTAATCTCGTGCTCCAGGATACACTTGGTGATCAACTCAGCTTCTAGCTGGTCAATAATATGGTCAGCAAGGGTTTGGTGCATTACTTTCTTTAAGAAAGCGGTGATCGCTGGGCTAGGACTTAGCTTGTCAAAGTGATCGTTGAGATACCTGAGCCCTGCTTCCTTAGCCACTTGTGGGGCTAGCTCGAGCAGCTTTGAGGTTGCTTCTTTTTGTAGAGACTGGTCTAGGGCACTATCTGTTTTGCTATGCTCAAGCAGCTGATCCAGCACGAGTACATCTTGTAGCGAGTAGGTTACCGTTTTGTCTTGCAGCCTTTGGATGAAACGCGCTTTGGCTTCTTCTCTGACAGATAGTGCTGGCTCTTTGAGTAGCATAGGAATTATTGCTTCACCTGGCAGCTGGAAAGCCAGTGCTACTCCTAAGCTAATGGCAGCCTCTCGCGTTGTTGAGTCTTCATCTAGGAGTCCATAAGGGACCAGCTCGAGCCAATGCTGAGCTGAAGCGGGGACGAGCTTGGTGAAGGTTGAGGCTGTTTGTAGCGCAGATGCTTCGACGCCCCAGGTTGCTTTTTTTAGCTGCGCAAGGGCATTTTCGGCTATTTCAGGTTGGACCAGAGTTGCTGCTAGCTTTCTCAAGAGTTCAAAGCTACTCCATATCACGTCTACATCCTCGTCTTGGAGCCCTGTCTGAGCCGTTGCTAGTACCTGTTCAGCTAATTCAGGTTTCACCTCGACCAGCTTCGCGCAAAGCCTAAGAGCCTCCTTCCTCCTATACTCATCCTCGTCTTGGAGCCCTGTCTGAGCCGTTGCTAGTACCTGATCAGCTAATTCAGGGGCCACCTCGACCAGCTTCGCGTAAAGCTCAAGGGCGCGCTGCCTCACAGCCTCATCCTCGTCTTGGAGCCCTGTCTGAGCCGTTGCTAGCACCTGATCAGCTAATTCAGGGGCCACCTCGACCAGCTTCGCGTAAAGCTCAAG
>JBCCGO010000012.1:0-22326 GCA_039029235.1 Bacteroidota bacterium
CCTATAATCGGGTTGCATACAAGGAGCGTAATAAGATAGCGCGTTTTTTACTAGACTAAAGCACTTTAGCGGGATAGCTACTCGTAAGTGTAAGCGTGGTGCTTACTTCCTCTCAGCTGTGAAGTGGGCAGCTTGTATTATCTTATTAATTAATTGACGATGCTACCTAAAGTAGGTAGCTGCTATTGATATATCTTGTGTGACTTAGTAACTCCGCTGAAAATACAAAATATATTCATTATGCTCGGTAAATTCCTAGATCCAAAGAATGGCTTTGCCTTCAGGCAAGTTTTTGGCCAAAAAAATAAAGACATCCTGATCCACTTTCTCAATGACGTCTTAGGCGCTGACCGCATAGGGCAAATAAAAGAAGTAACTTTCTTGGAACGTCCTCAGGGCCCAGAGATAGCTTCCAAGAAGGAGAGTATGGCTGATGTACGCTGTCGCGATGAGCTGGGGAGAGAGTGCGTCATAGAGATAGACATGCAGGTAGCCAAGAAGGCTGATTTTGAGAAGCGAGTCCAGTACCATGCTGCAAGAACATATGCTAGTATACCACTCGCTGAGCACTTTGATGAGAATTTTAGAGGAGTGATTTTCCTAGGCATTGTCAACTTTTTGATATCCCCAGAGCAGTCATCCATTAAGTCAGACCATGTTTTGATGTCCTCGAAGCAGTCAGCCATCAAGTCAGACCATACTGTCATCGATAGATCTACCCATGAGCAGGACCTACAAGGTTTCTCTTTTACCTTTATCGAGCTACCGAAGCTTAAAAAGAGCGTGGAGGAGCTCGAGAGTCCCTTAGACTACTGGTGTTACTACCTGAAGCATGCTCAGGAGACATCTTCGGCGGACTATGAGCTACTGATCGTAAAGCATCCAATAATCCAGCGAGCCTACGAGGCTTTAGATCGCTTTTATTGGAGTCAGGAAGAGCTGCAAGCCTATGAAGCGTGGATGAAGTTATAACTGGGGAGCTAGGGGCTAGCATGTTAGAAGTTGCTGGATGTTGAAGCTAAGCAGTATGGAAAAGGGTAGAAGAGTGGATGATCATGGGGAAGAAGGGAAGGGATGGCTCTCGGCGAGGGAACAGCTAAGCAACCGATAGCCCGCCAGGTGCTCTCTGGAGGGATGGGTATAGCCCTTATCAGTGAGCTGAAAGGCCTGAATGAGTGGAGTATTATGGTAACCCTCTCCAGGCTCATCAGTAGCGATAAGCGCGTATGAGGAAAATCTAGCTAGCATCCATGCTAGCCCAGTGTGGGGAGGAGTCTGGGGATATCTATAAGGTGCCCCAGGCTGAGGGGAGTGCCAACTCAATATTGTTATTGTTTTTAATATTACCAATGTTTAAATGGCCTGATCCCAAACATTGCTCATCGTCTCCAAACTTCTTGCACATGGCAGCGGTAGTCAACCTAACAAAAACGACTCTCATGAAGGGACTCAGCGTTATAGAAGTATATAATTAGCACTCCCCAGTCTGAGGGTGCTGGGGTATGACGCTATCTTGTCAGAGAAAAATATTGCCTTACAAGTGTGCTTTTAGTTGCGCTGCTCTTTTATGGCCTACGTGCTGGGCAAGTGTTTCTAGGCTAGCTACTTGTATATGCTGGATAGATTTAAAATGGGCCAGTAATTTATCGATACTGCTTGGGCCTATGCCAGGAATATCTTCTAGTTGGCTTTTCAGGCTAGCTTTGCTTCGGTTGTTTCGATGAAAGTTAAGGGCAAATCGATGGGCTTCGTTACGTATCCGCTGTAGTAGCTTCAGGGAGGGAGATTTTTTACTGATATGTAGCGCATAGGTATCTTCAGGGTAGTAAATCTCTTCGAGCCGCTTGGCTATGCCTATGATGGGCACTTGGCCATAGATGCCTAGCATCTTTAAGGACTGTACAGCAGCGCTGAGCTGTCCCTTCCCACCATCGATCACGATCAGATCGGGTAGCTCTTGCTCTTCTTCTAGTACGCGCTGGTACCTTCTGCGTACTACTTCATGCATGGAAGCAAAGTCATCAGGTCCTGCTACTGTCTTGATATTAAAATGACGGTATGCTTTTTTAGCAGGCTTTCCATCCTTGAAGACTACCATGGCTGCCACAGGCGAGCTCCCTTTGGTATTAGAGTTGTCAAAACACTCGATATGCCGGGGCAAGCTTTTGAGCTGCAGGTCTTGCTGTAGCAGGAGCAGTGTTTTATTGGCGGAAGGTTGGAGATGCTCTGGTCTGATAAATCGCTCCTTCTTCAGGAAAAGCGCATTTTTGATAGCCAGCCCCACTAGTTTTTTCTTATCGCCAATTTTGGGTACGGTAAGGGTAGTCTGGGCTAGGTCTGTAGTTAAGGGCACATTGATGAGAACTTCGGGAGCGGTGCTTCCATACTTTTCTCTACAATGGAGGATGATCAGCGGTAGTATATCACTATCGGCTTCGGCCAGCTTTTTCTTAATATCTAGAGTCTGGCTGAAGGTGATCGCTCCATTTTTGATCTGTAGATAGCTTACGAAAGCTGCTTGCTCATCTGTAACCACGCCAAATACGTCTAAGTCGCCTACTTGGGGATTGACAACCAACGATTTGGCTTGGTAGGCTTCTAAAGCTGCTAGTTTCTTTTTATATTCCTGGGCTATCTCATACTCCAATGCCTGAGCTGCCTGGTACATTTTTGCCTTAAAATCTTTCTTCACCTCATTGAGATTTTCCTTAAGGATAGACGCGATCTGCGCAATGTCTTGGTTGTAGGCTGCCTCGCTTTGTAAGCCTTCGCAAGGCCCCTTACAGCGGCCTATATGGTACTCTAAGCAGACTTTGAATCTATGGTTACGGATTTTTTCTTCCGTAAGGTTGTAGGTGCAGGTTCGGATCTTGTATAGGTTCTTTATCAAGTCTAGGATTTGATACATGGCTTTCAGGTCAGTGAAAGGGCCATAATACTGCCCTAGCTTGGTATCTATCTGGCGGGTAGCCACGACTCTGGGGAAACGTTCGTGCGTAATGCAGAGGTAGGGATAGGTCTTGCCATCTTTCAGTAAGATGTTGTAACGGGGCTGGTTTTCCTTAATAAGGTTGTTTTCTAAGAGCAGTGCTTCGTACTCAGCGTTAACAATCGTGAAGCTGATCGCCTGTATCTCTGCTACCATTCTCCGCGTCTTGCGGTCGTGCTGCTGGGTCTGCACAAAGTAGCTACTGACTCGTTTCTTCAGGTTCTTGGCCTTGCCTACATAGATGATCTCTTGCTGATCATTGTAGAAATAATATACTCCAGGCTGGTCTGGTAAGCGCTGGATATCGGCTGGTGTATATTGATAGGTTTCCATATAGATAACGGCTCCACGCTACTGATGCATTATTGTTGCGATCTTATGTAATATATAGTCACAGATGGGCTAATAAAGTAGGGCAGCGGGTAGTGCAGAAGCTACCAAGCAACACTACCAACGCCTTAGGCTACAGCCGCTAAAGAGCGGATAAGTCCCATGGCTAGTGTTGATATACGGATGACCAGCTGAGTGGCAGCTTATGGGTGGTCAGTAGCTGGCAATGCTATGTACTTCGTTTTTTTGCTATGTGGTTCATGGATTTAGTGTTTTAATACGTAAACCATGATCAACGAGAAGTTGATGGGTTGTGGATCGCGACTGTCAGGCGGAGTCAGTAATGATAATTCAATATTGTAGACTCATAAGCTAGTATGGGCGACAAGGCCAGCAGTTCTGCTTGACTGGGTGATGATTTGTTTTTCATAACATTTTTTTAACTTTGCAACAAGTAGCTAACCAAAGGAGGAGCAGGTAGCTAGATGTATTACACTACTGTATTGGCACATGGCTCCACTAGATTTGAGACGGTTACAGTAACGAAGCTATCACCGACGGCCTTAAGTTAAGAAAGGAGCCTTAAATCAAGATTTATCAAGTGCAAAAACACACACAGGCTCTTTGATAGATGAGGGATAGTAGGTTTTTGACAAGGTACAGGAGCATGAAAAGTCTGCAGCTCCAGAGAATAGCAAAACACTCCAAACTAATTTTATATTTATGTACAAAAATACCAAAGGTCACCTATTTTTATTTTCTATTCTAATTTTGAGCCTTGCAACAGGATGTGGTGGTTGGGGAAAAAAGCCTCCAGCCCCAAAAGATTCTCACGCGCCTAAAGGTGACGGGGAAGAAGCAGTACCAGCCCCAAAAGATTCTCACGCGCCTAAAGGTGACGGGGAAGAAGCAGTACCAGCCCCAAAAGATTCTCACGCGCCTGAAGGTGACGGGGAAGAAGCAGTACCAGCCCCAAAAGATTCTCACGTGCCTAAAGGTGGCGGGGAAACAGGGCACGTGGGCAGCCCAAAAGCCTATCCAGTTGACGGGTATTATTCCTCAAGTGATGATACACTAGCAAAATCAACTGTTCTAGATCGGTCCTCTGAAGGTGACGGGGAAGCAGGGGAGGAAAAAGGAGATAGTGATGGGGAAGAAGCAGTACCAGCCCCAAAAGATTCTCACGCGCCTGAAGGTGACGGGGAAACAGGGGAGGAAAAAGGAGATAGTGATGGGGAAGAAGCAGTACCAGCCCCAAAAGATTCTCACGTGCCTAAAGGTGGCGGGGAAACAGGGCACGTGGGCAGCCCAAAAGCCTATCCAGTTGACGGGCATTATTCCTCAAGTGATGATACACTAGCAAAATCAACTGTTCTAGATCGGTCCTCAGAGTTTATAAGCGCCTGGAAAAAAATCGGGGAATCTAAGAAGAATACTCCCCCTGCAGTCAAAATGCTCTTTCATAAAGACAACGGCATACTTCGTCTTTATGAAAGAGGGAAAAAGCTTTGGGATACTATCAAAGCATCTGTTCAGGAAGTAGAGGGACTCCGTTCAGAAATAATAGCTCGGGTAGATGAACTGATAGCTGCTGCTACGGAGCTTACTAGCAAAAAACCCGAGGAGCTCTCAGAAGAGTTTATAGAGAAGCTTGTTGGCCGAGGGGTGGACTTAGCTACCATACCAGTAGGTACACAAGAGGCCATAAGTGCGGTCAGAGAGAGATTAGAAGAGGTCAGCAAACCTGCAGAAGCATCCGAAGAAAACCCGGCTCAGCCTGGAGAACAGCAGAAACAATGGGCTAAGGAAATGATAAAATATTTAGATCTACTAGAGCAGTTCATTCCTGATACCCCGGTCTCTCCAAGCACATAAAGTCGTCAGTCGTCAGGGAACGTTAGTCATACAATACTACGCGCTACAAAGTTCCTGACAAAGTCCATCGGGGAAGTGTTGGGAAGTTATGTTCGTACCTAGGCAACTCAAAATGGATCTACGCCACGAACTTAGCGACTTTTAGGTCATTGCTGCGTCGATGGCTTTGCCTAGCCGGTCGCTCAGGATGACACTGGTCTTGCAGCTACCTTCCAGCCTGCCCATCTTCAAGCGAGGGGGGGAAGGATATGTCCGGTATCTCTATGTGGATAGCTCAAGGAGAGTATGTCTAGCATAGTTAGGCGCCTAGGGAAGAAGTAGCCAACAGTGGACAGTAAGTTAGGTTGTCGCTCACACAACAGACGGCTTGGCCACTAAGCTTTGATAGCTACTTCTACGCCGCTGGGTAGCTCTAGCTTCATGAGCGCATCGACTGTTTTACTAGTACTATTAGCGTAGATGTCTATGAGCCGCTGATAGGTACAGAGCTGGAATTGCTCCCTAGATTTTTTGTTAGCATGTGGGGAGCGCAGTACAGTATAGATCTCTTTTTTGCTAGGTAGCGGTATGGGGCCACTTACTACTGCCTTAGTGTCTTTAACAGCCTTAACGATGCGCCCAGCTGATTTATCAATCAGGCTGTAGTCATAAGATTTTAATTTTATGCGAATTTTCTGGGCCATAGATATACTACTTGTTAGATACTCCTTTTACTTTTTCTACGATAGTGTCTGCCAGTTGCTTAGGCACTTGCTCATAGTGTGAGAAAGTCAGGGTGGCTGAAGCACGGCCTGAAGTGATGGTACGTAAGTCGGTTACGTAACCAAACAACGCTGCTAGCGGAGTAGCTGCTTTGATGGCTTGTACGTTCCCTCTAGTATCCATGCCTTTCATGATGCCTCTTCGCTTATTCAAGTCGCCTGTTACTGCGCCTGTAAACTCATCGGGTGTAGTCACTTCTACATCCATAATAGGTTCTAGCAGCACTGGTTTTGCTTTCTTAGCTGCTTCTTTGAAGCCCAGCCTAGCGGCTAGTTCAAAGGACAGCGAATCTGAGTCTACTTCATGGAAAGAACCATGGATGAGCCGTACCTGCATAGATTCTATGGGATAGCTGGCTAGTGGCCCATTGGTCATGGCTGCTGTAAATCCTTTTTGTACAGCGGGAATAAACTCCTTAGGGATAGCTCCGCCTACAATCTCATTGACAAACTCCAAGCCTGGCTGGCCATCTGCTCTAGGCCCTAGTTCAAAAACGATGTCTGCAAATTTACCTCGTCCGCCTGTCTGCTTCTTGTATACTTCCTTATGCTCTACACGGCTAGTGATGGCTTCTTTATAAGCTACCTGAGGAGCGCCTTGGTTGAGCTCCAGCTTAAATTCTCGCTTAAGTCGGTCAATAATAATTTCTAGGTGAAGCTCTCCCATACCTTTTAGTACGGTCTGGCCTGTCTCTTCATTGGTTTCAACCTGTAGGGTCGGATCTTCTTCTACCAGTTTAGCAATGGCCATGGACAGCTTATCTACGTCTGCTTGCTTTTTAGGCTCGATAGCATAGCCAATGACTGGCGCGGGGAACGACATAGATTCTAGCATGAGCCTGTTTTGTTCATTGGTCAGTGTATCGCCGGTCTTGATATCTTTAAACCCTACGCAAGCACAAATATCTCCGGCGCCTATGGCGCCAATAGGATTTTGTTTGTTGGCATGCATCTGCATCAGACGAGCGATGCGTTCTTTCTTGCCTGTCCTATTATTGTACACATAGGAGCCTGCGTCTAGCTTGCCGGCATACACACGCATGAAGGCCAGCCTACCTACGAATGGGTCTGTAGCAATTTTGAAAGCTAAGGCAGTAAATGGCTCATGATTAGCAGGTTTCCTGATTTCTTGCTGTTCATTGGTTGGACTAGTTCCTTGGACAGGAGGTAGGTCTAGGGGAGAGGGAAGATAGGTACACACCGCATTGAGTAGGGCTTGTACTCCTTTGTTTTTGAAAGATGAGCCACACAGTACCGGGAAGCAAGTCATCGCGATCACTGCTTTACGAATGGCTGCCATTAATTCTTCGGTTGTAATAGACTCGGGCGTTTCAAAGAATTTTTCCAGCAATACATCATCGTGCTCGGCTACACTTTCTATGAGCTGCTGTCTCCATGTTTCTGCTGTATCTTTGAGGTCTTCTGGGATGGGCAGGACTTGGTAGGTCATGCCTAGGTCTGTTTCGTTCCAAACAATAGCCTGGTTCAGGATCAGGTCTACAACGCCTTGGAAGCTATCTTCATTGCCTATAGGAATCTGTAGGGGTACGGGGTTGGCGCCTAGTTTATGCTTGATTTCTGACAAGACATTGAAGAAGTCAGCACCTGCTCTATCCATTTTATTGATAAAGCATATTCTAGGGACGTTGTACCGGTTTGCTTGCCTCCATACGGTTTCTGACTGGGGTTCTACGCCTGATACAGCACAGAAGAGTGCTACAGCGCCATCTAAGACACGCAGCGATCGCTCTACCTCTACAGTAAAGTCTACGTGGCCGGGGGTGTCTATGATGTTGATTTTATACGTTTGGGTATCTTGTGTAGGCTTCCCTTGTATAGTGGGGTATTTCCAGAAGGTAGTGGTAGCAGCAGCAGTGATCGTGATGCCCCTTTCCTGTTCTTGTTCCATCCAGTCCATCACTGCAGCGCCCTCATGCACTTCTCCTATTTTGTGGGTAAGGCCTGTGTAGTATAGTATGCGCTCTGTGGTGGTAGTTTTGCCGGCATCGATGTGCGCCATGATGCCGATATTCCGCAATAATCTCAGATCTTCGGCCATCCTTAAATTCTAAAGTGTGAAAATGCTCTGTTAGACTCTGCCATCTTGTGAGTGTCCATCTTTTTCTTAATGGCCCTACCTTCTCCTTGCGAGGCCGCTATGATTTCATTGACCAGTTTTTCTTTCATCGTTTTTTCATTCCGCAACCTGGCTTGCCCAATCAGCCACTTTATGGCTAGTGATACCTTCCGGTCTGGCCTCACTTCTATAGGCACCTGCAGGGTAGCTCCTCCTACGCGTCTTCTTTCTACTTCTACTACAGGGGTAGCATTGCTCAAGGCTTTTTTCCAGACGTCTAGGCCTTTTTCTCCTGTTTTTTCTGCTATGATGTCCACAGTATCGTAAAACAAGGCATAAGCTAAGTTCTTCTTACCTACTTGCATCAGATTATTGACAAATCTTGTTACCAGTGGGTCTTTATACTGGGGATCAGGTAAAATATGTCGTTTTTTAGCACTTCCCTTTCTCATGATGTTGCTACTGTCTAGACCAATAGATATTTATTTTTTAGCGCTTTTAGCTCCGTACTTAGATCTCCCTTGTAATCTATCTTTTACGCCTGCTGTAT
The DNA here is from genome assembly GCA_039029235.1 of Bacteroidota bacterium. GTDB lineage: Bacteria > Bacteroidota > Bacteroidia > Cytophagales > Amoebophilaceae > JBCBRR01. Next base: position 8,583 of record JBCCGO010000012.1, read on the forward strand.
CTAAGGTGCCGCGTATGATCCGATAGTTGATACCTGGTAGGTCTTTGACTCCCCCTCCTTGGATCAGTACCATGGAGTGTTCTTGTAGGTTATGTCCTTCGCCAGGAATGTAGGCATTGACTTCTCTGCCGTTAGATAGTCTTACTTTAGCTACTTTCTTCATCGAAGAATTTGGTTTCCTAGGCTTCTTGGTGGTCACCTTGGTACAAATTCCTCTGCGTTGTGGACACCCACCTAGCGCAGGAGACTTAGACTGGCAGGTCGGTTTTTTCCTGCCTTTTCTGATAAGTTGTTGTATGGTTGCCATGAAGCTGTTCTCTGTGGTATATGTGGTTCATGTTCATCGCTCAGATCTACAAATGTACATAAATAGATGGGCTTGACCAAGTCTACTACGTAGGGCTAGATTTGGTAGGATATCTATCCCATCGGAGATATCAGCTATTAAGTTTGTATTTAGCTGATGATCCAGACCATCGACCAGCTGGGAGGGGTCTGGGGCCCCTGACAAGGCGGCTTCCAGGCCGAGAAGGAAGGGGGAGAAGTTCTAGGGGCCGTTGGTTGGAAGATGCAGGAGCGGGACGGAGCATCTTCTCGAGAGGTTCCCTTGCCTGGAGCCTCTGGCGGGCCATCGGTGCTCAGAGGCTGCTAGAGTATGACCTCTTCATACTTCAAAGCCACTTCCTTCCCACAAAAAGCTAGGCAAACTTGTAGCAGCTTCTTGACATGGGCATGGGCTTGGCCTGCGTTCCATAGCCCTTCGTCGAGATCTGCGATAAACCTGCCTCAGCTACGGCCGCTAGCTCTGGTACATCCTGGACCACCTTGTACTCGACCACCAGGGCTTGGTCTTTTCCATGAGATGCCCTGGGGATCAGCACCACATCTGCACGGCCCCGGCCGCTCTCCCGCTCGCTCTCGATATGGTAGGAGGAAGATAAGATACTCAGTAAGCATAGCATGAACCCACTGTAGAAGACCTCTCCTAACTTACCCCCTGTCTGGTGGAAGCTCGCCGAGAGGTGCAAGCGTTCTTGGAGCGCTGTCTCAAATTCCAAGACCTGCCCTGAGGCCAACAACCCTGCCAGCGTGTAGTAGCTGCTCGGATCTGCGTCGAGCTTGGACAATACCCAGTCTAAAATACGTGTTCTGTAGATGTGTCCTACCTCGTGGTTTGGAATGGAGAGCCGATAGAGATCATTCTTGGCATCGACCACTTCTGGATTGAGGTATCCACTGAAGAGTAGCAAGCTGTAGAAGCTAGTAGGCTTATGCGGATTAGCTATGTCTTGAAATCTGATTTGTCTATCGATGCGCAGGACAAGGCTTTCTCCTGCTACGAGTTTTTGCAGATCTGCTTGCCGCTTATCAGCCAGGAGCACTGAGTCGATCAGGTCCGTCCCACCACTGTCTAGCCAGTAGTGGTCTAGCTCCCCCTCACTAGCTAGGCAGCACATGATGGACCAGGGATTGTAGATGAGCTGGCCTCCAAAGGTGTAGCCATTGTACCAATGCTGGATTTCTGCCCGATCGGTGCGGGTCGGTACTTTGTCTAGCAACTCATCGACTTCTTCTTGGGTAAAGCCATAGGAAGCAGCAAAGCGCTTATCAAGCAAGGTACACTCCCGCAAGTTGTTCAGGTCAGCGAGGAGGTCGGCTTTGGCAATCCTGAGGATGCCAGTGATGGGCCCTTGCTTGAGGTAGGGATTACTCTTGAGGGCAGCCCCGAGCAGTCCCCGGAGTAGCTTGAGGACTTGCTCAAACTCTTCTGGACTGTCCTTGAATTCGAGGTGCGCACTGTTGATGGGGGCATCATATTCATCGATGAGTATATACATGGGCTTGCCAAAGTGCTTGTAGAGGAGCTCGCTGAGGAACTGGAGGCTGTCTTTTAAGTCTTCTTGGCTGAAGGTACTCCTGAAATAATGACTTAGTTACTCCTTCTGATCCTCGTCTAGTAGGTTTGATTGGGGGTGGATATACTGCTTTAGCTATCTATGTTTTTTGTAAAGCTTGGCGATCTGCCGCTTGACGCCAGCTTCTATTTGCTCATATGAGCTCCCTTTCGCATCTTTGAGTCCTAGGCTGATGACGGGGAATTTTCCTTGGAGCTTCATGGATGCTGGATCAGAACTGATCTTCAAGGGTTCGAGTAGCTTGGTGTCTCCCAAGTCCAGCGTTACTTCTCCGCCAGCAAAGAGCTTATGGTTGAGGGAATCCTCTTGAGGAAGGGGGGACAACCCTCGCTCATCTACTTCTATGGCGAGGAAGCACCTGCATATCCATATTCAGGCTCTTGCCCCAGCGTCTAGGGCGGACAATCAATACCACCTTGCTACCACTCTCCTCCAAGAATTCTTGGATAAACATGCTCTTATCGACAAACACATTGCTTGAGAGGAGCAAATCGGCGAAGTTGTCTGTACCTACGCATATTTTGAGCTTGGTGCTCATGGCAGTGAGATTGTTTTGTTTGGTGATTGAAGTTACGTGAGCCTTGCTATATTAAGGCCTGGCTATCCAAGTTTATAGCACTTGTCTAGCATGCTAGCGAGCGTCGGGGGAGTTTATGCATTTATTGGGAAGATCCAAAGGGCTAAGAGCCTGCAAGGCTTTTTTACCCCTCTTGTAACAGCTCCAGTGCGGGGGGAGGTTTGGGGTCCCTGGCAAGGGGCCCCAGGCGCTGGAGGGTGGGGGAAGTGACGCTGTAAAAGATATGCATCTTTTTATGCCTTTTAGGACGCTATTATGACACTTTTTTGAGTAAACAAGCCAATGTCCAATGGCCTAAAACTTCCGGAGGCCAGCAACGCCGTCGTAGTCGTTGCCATAGCGGCAGCTGCAGCTGATAACGAGGCCCCACGAAGAGAAACTCCTAGCAATTACAGGATCGCCATCTTTGTCTCTGTCCCGACAACGTGTATACGTCAAAGGATCATCTCCGTACAAGTACTCGCTGCTCCTGGCATGATGCAGCAACATCACCACTACTGCCTCTAAGGCCCCGGGCAATTCGTAGTTCAAGTCTGTACGAGTCGCATGATCGGCCACTAGCTTGCATTGATCCGAATAACGCTGATTCCTACTCCCTGGAAGTATATCCCGCGTCATCAACACCCAATACGAGCTGCCTGTGCCTTGGTCCCCTATTGTCGGGTGAACGTATTTATCATACTGTCCACCCCTATACTGCGTCTTATGGCCCTCGCCTTGGAGAGACTTGATCAGCTCTCTGAGATAATTGAGCGTTAACGGCTTGTCATTCACTCGCTCCAGGATCAACACTAGCAAGTACGTCTCTCTAACTCGCTTTCCCTCCCAAAATGGACAAGGGCAATTCATAAGCTGCCCTATATAGGTAGGCAGTGCAGGCTCACTGCCTACAGGGCCAAAGAACGCGTCCACACTGATTTGCCAATCACAGCATCGCCTAGAGAAGGGAGACTAGCTAATCGCTCATTAGCGCTACTAGCACTAGACCCTGCAGAAGCTTCGTCCTCTACCAGGATCTTTACCTGCAGGTGTAAATACGTCCTTTTGCGAAAGATCCCACGATGTTTTGTCGTGTACTTCACCACTACTGCTGCATGCGAATAGCGGTCCTTGTGGTGCCAGTCAGCTGCAGAGCTTGCCCCATGATGCACCTCACCCAAAGCCCCTGCCTCCACTTAATCTAGCACGTGCACAGACAGGCCTGATAAACGGTCCTCATTGTGGCCTGTCTGCTCATATTGCTCCAATTGCGCTTTAGAGGCTGCTTCTACGTATTCTACCGAGTAGCTCCAGCCCTCCGCTGAGCATCTCTTTACTTCTACTTCATGGCGTTTGTAGTGCTTCCCTTGCGGTATGTTGCACCTACGCATCCCCTCCTCAGCTACATTGTCTATATGCACCTCTGGGCCAGGAATCCATAGCTCACCTCCTCCCTGCAGACCTAGCTCCCCCGGATAGACAACTTCCCCCAGAGCGGGGGCCACCTTCCCATCTAGTACATGGATCCGCCGTTGGCTATACCAGCTAGGGTACCTACTGAAAACTTCCAGGCTGCTGGTGGGATTTTCTTCCCGACTGCACACGACCGGCAGCACGGCTCGCCGAAAGAAAGCGTCTAGCTGAGAAGATACCTCAGCACGCCACTGGTCTAGTTCGTAGTGAAAACGCACTTGCTCTCCTCCTCGGGCCTGGAAAGACAGGTTCCCACCAGCGGGACTGACTTGGATGGAAGTTCGTAGGAGGTCGCGCCGCTGATATGGTACAGCTTACTGGCCCATACGTGGCTCGGAGGCTGTCTCTATAGCTAGACTTTTGGCTACACTACCGCCGCCGACCCAAAGTGAGCAGGGGGAGTTGTGGGCAACTGCAAGGTGCCCACAGGCGGGGGTATGGGGGTGCGCGCTGGCCAGGGAAGGGTAGCTTGGACTGGTGCTGGTCGCTAGCACCATGGCTCCCTCGCGGCCTGGGGCAGCAAGTATAGTGCCCGGGCTGTAGCTTACTAGCAGCCATATGGTAAGTACTATACTGGCTGCGCTTCGCTGGCCCTGGCTATAGTTGGTCTTTTGGGTATTTTATCTTTTGTGCGTTCATGATACACCTCGTTAATTGCTCAGCTATTGCCCCAAGGCTGGCTCTCCATTGCTCAAAAAAACTTCTCACAAGTCCAGTGTTTATAAGCTAGCGCTTCTAGCTAAGTTTAGGCTGTAAATCAAATATACAGCAATAGATATTCTCTAAAAATGTAAGTTCTCTCCTGGTGAGCTGGATATGCTAGGTAATTGTGAGCACTTTCTCGAGGCCGGTTGGGGAGAAGTGCTTTTGGGTAGTGCTTCAAAAATTGTGTATAAAAAGACGAATACGAGCAGCCTTTCCAGTAAAAGGTCCTTACTAGCGCTGCTAGGTATGGTGGGGATGGGTCGTATGGGCGTCGTGAAGGGCAGGATAAGTGTAAAAAATAGTCAGTGATACGAACCTTATGAAGGCCCTACTCTACCACTTTTTGGGACACCGCCATAAATTTGCCTAGATAGGCTATGTGAGCTGAGTGACTTGGGGGCTAGTGGATTGTATGGGCACTTCTTGGTGGCTACGGGCTCTTGACCATACGTATCGTGTACTTGGCTCATCTTATGATCGTCGTTGTCCTCCATCGGGTGGCTGCTGGCTTACCGCTACCCATTGTAACCAAGGAACCTGGGTATCTGTTGCTGCAGGGCTGGGCAGGGCGGACTACTGCAGTGAGGCTGCTACAGTGCTTTGCGCTATTTTAACTAGAAAGCGTCTTGCTATGCGTAAAGAAGAACGTTACAAGGCTCTGATAGCGCACTTTGTGCAGCAGCCTGAGGCTAAGACAGAGCTCGAGTACAAAACTCCTTTTCATTTACTGGTAGCTGTTATCTTAAGTGCCCAGTGTACAGACAAGCGGGTGAATCGGGTGACGCCTGCACTTTTTGAGGATTTTCCTACGCCTGCGCATCTGGCTAGTAGCTGCTTTGAGGAGGTGTTTCCTTACATCAAGTCTGTGTCTTATCCCAATAATAAGACCCGGCATCTAATCAAGATGGCTCAAACGCTGGTAGAAGCATTTGGTGGGGAGGTACCTACACAAGTAGCAGACCTGCAAAAGCTGGCAGGTGTGGGCAGGAAGTCGGCCCATGTAGTAGCCTCGATTCTATATAAAACGCCTGCTATGGCGGTTGATACTCATGTGATGCGCGTCTCTAAACGGCTGGGCTTGGTAGATCAGGAGGCTAGTACACCTCTGGCTGTAGAGAAGCAGCTCGTTGCGCACCTTCCTGAAGAGTACCTGGCTCAAGCTCATCACTGGCTCATCTTGCATGGTCGTTATGTATGCCTAGCGCGCAAGCCTAGGTGTACCTCCTGTGCACTCCGTTCTTTCTGTCGCTACTATACTGCACGCCAGCCTACCTAAATTTTATGTGGTGGCTCACGGCACCCTACGCCCCTCAGCCTTCATAATACCAGTCTACACCTGTTGGAGTATCTTGCAGGGCGATGCCTAGGTGCTTAAAGGCTACTCTCATGGCATCTACGCGGTCATATTGTTGCTGCTCCTTGGCTTGCCTATATAGCTTGAGTAAGACTTTTAGCAATGCTTCGGCAGATATGTTGGTGGTTTCTTGAAGGCCCAGGATATCCTCGACAAAGAGGATGTAAGTGCTTTTTAGCTGTTGGAAAGCAGCTGGCCCCAAAGCGCTGGGATGGAGCTGCCCTTGCTTCAGTGCATGAATAAATTTAAGCAAGCCAAATAACGCTGCTATTACTTGGGCTGTATTGAAATCGTCATTCATGGCTTGGTAGCACTGGGCTAGGTACTGCTGTATATGAGCTACCGTTTCTTTATCGGTACCTAGGGTGGCCTCCTCTACGTATACGAGCGTCTTGGCTGCTTTTAACCCATTGATGATCCTGCGATAGCCACTATAGGCGTCTTGTAGCGCTGTATTGGAGAAGCTGAGGGTACTTCTGTAACTTGCCTTTAATACAAAAAAGCGTAACGCCATAGGGCTGTAAGCCTGCGTTAGCCTATCATGGGTTCCCTGAAACAGCTGTTCTAAAGTGATATAGTTGCCCAAAGATTTGCTCATTTTCTGTCCATCTACTGTAATTACGTTGTTATGTAGCCAGTACTTAGCAAGGGTCGTTTGGTGGGCTGCCTGCGCTTGGGCTAGCTCGCACTCATGATGCGGGAAGAGCAAGTCCATGCCGCCGCCATGAATATCGAGTTGCTTCCCGAGGTATTTTGTAGCCATGGTAGTGCATGCTATGTGCCAACCTGGGAAGCCCTCTCCCCAAGGCGAAGGCCAGTGCATGCTGTGCCCAGGCTTAGCTTTTTTCCATAAAGCGAAATCTAGGGGACCGCGCTTCTCTGCTTGTCCTGCTAAGGGCCGTGTACCAGCCAGTAAGTCTGCTGGTATACTCCCCGAAAGTTCTCCATACGTATATCGACGCGCGTAGTCTGCTACATCAAAATATACGGACCCCTTGGCTTCGTAAGCTAAGCCTGCTTGCAAGATTTGCTGAATCATAGCAATCTGCTCGGTGATGTGCCCACTAGCATGCGGCTCGATGCTGGGTGACTGCACGTTTAGCAAAGCCATATCTCTGCGGTAGCTGCTCGTATAGCGCTGTACTACCTCCATAGGCGTTAAGCTTTCTAGCTGCGCTTGCTTAGCTACTTTATCTGCTCCCTCATCCGCGTCCTGCTCTAAGTGCCCTACGTCAGTGATGTTTTTTACGTATCTTACTTGGTAGCCTAGATGTTTTAAGTACCGCTGTATCACATCAAAGTTGATGGCACTACGAGCATGCCCTAGATGCGCCTGTCCATAGACTGTGGGGCCACATACGTACATGCCCACAAAGGGAGAATGGTGAGGCGTAAAAATTTCTCGCTGTCGTGTTAGGGTATTATAAACTTTCAGCTGGTCTTGTGGTTGCATAGGGCAAATCTAGTAGATTGCTTATAGAAGTGTATAGCTTCCTCCCCCGAGGATACGTGGGTTGTCATTTAGGTAACGGGGAGGGAACTTGAGATCAAAATTTTTCATCAAAACTTACTAGCTTTGTGAGGTTGTAGTTACGTAAGCTAACCTAAAGAACAAGACACGATGCACAAGAAACAAAATCAGTTTATCACCAGAGGCCTTACAGCAGTGCTGCTGGTTATGATAGGCTGGGGAAGCGGTTATTTCTTTACGCTTCCCCAAAAGCAAACGGCCGGTCATGGTGCTACCCCAGCCACTCGACAAGAGGTACAATTGATTGATTTATGCGTTGGTCAGCAGCGCATTGAAGCTCCAGTACCCAGCTTTGTTGATGCTGTCCGTATCGCTACACCTGCTGTAGTACACATTACGGCTAAGCATAAGCCCAAGGTTGTACGAGGGTACGACAGTATCAGTCCGCTGGAGGAATTTTTCAAAGAGTTTTTTGGCCAAGAATTTGCACCAACACCTAGAGAGTACCAAAGCCAGCCCATCAGTGCAACGGGCTCAGGGGTTATTATCTCCGGGGATGGGCATATTGTTACCAACAACCATGTAGTAGACGGTGCTGACGAGCTAGAAGTAACCCTAGATGACAACCGGCGATACACAGCCAAGACCATAGGTACTGATCCTGATACAGACTTGGCCTTGGTCAAGATTGAAGCAAAAGATTTGCCTTACCTCTCCTTTGGCGACTCCGACAAACTTCAAGTAGGGGAGTGGGTACTGGCAGTAGGCAATCCTTTTAACTTGACCTCCACTGTAACTAAGGGCATTGTGAGTGCCAAAGCTAGGAACCCTAAGCTCTATAAAGCTGGGGCTAGCATCAAGATTGAGTCCTTTATCCAGACAGATGCAGCAATTAACCAAGGCAATAGTGGGGGAGCATTGGTTAACCTCCAGGGAGAACTGGTAGGTATTAATACAGCTATCTCCACGCCCACAGGTACCTTTGTGGGCTATGGTTTTGCCATCCCAAGCTCTATTGTAATGCATGTTGTACAGGACCTCAGAGCGTTTGGCGTTGTACAAAGAGCGGTGCTGGGTATCCATCTCGAAGAAGTGAATGCTGACCTGGCTGCAGAAAAGAAACTCAAAAGATTTACTGGCGTCTATGTAACTAAGCTTATGGAAAATGGTCCGGCAGCTGCGGCAGGCTTGAGGGAAGGCGATGTAATCATTGCCATTGATGGCCATCCAGTCAAGAGCCCAGCACAGTTGTATGAACAGCTCGCCCGCTACCAACCTAATGATAAGGTCAGTGTGACCTTTGACAGAAAAGGTAAGGAAAGCACCATTCAGGTAATACTCACTTCTCCCCCCAACAAGGTGAGGTTCGCTCCAGGGCAAAATATCCTCGAGATAGCAGGGGCTACCTTTGGAAACATCGACGAGGCTACCCAGCAAAAATTAGGTATCACAGGAGGCGTGCAAGTCAAGTCCCTCAAAGTAGGGAAATGGCGGCAAGCAGGGATCAAGCAAGGCTTTATCGTCAGGGCTATTGACAAGAAGCCGGTCGAAAGCCTAGATCAGCTGGCTAGCGTCCTCAGTAACAAGCAAGGAGGTATGCTTGTAGAAGGTGTCTACCCTAATGGAACGCGGGGTTACTATGCAATAGGATGGGACAATGAGTAGCATCTTCTGTAGGTTATGAAGATCCAAGAGGTTACCTTCGTGGGCAGCAGTACAAACTATCGGCAATGCCCAAAGGGCCAGTATCCAGAGTTCGCTCTCATCGGCAGATCTAACGTAGGGAAGTCTTCCCTTGTCAATATGCTGCTGGGACGCAAGCACCTGGCTAAAGTATCTAGCAGGCCGGGTAAAACCCAACTCATCAACCACTTCTTAGTGGATAAAGCCTGGTACTTGGTCGACTTACCTGGATATGGATGGGCGCAGGCTAGCCAGGCCCAGAGAGCATCGTGGCAGAAGATGGCGAGCAATTACTTACTACACAGGGCAGCCCTGGCTAGCGTGCTTGTCTTGGTAGATGCTAGGCTACAACCACAAGCCATAGACATCGCATGGATCAATTGGCTAGCAGACAACCAGATCCCGCTGGCGATACTCTTGACCAAAGCCGATAAGGTATCCCAACAGCAAGTCCAGGCGCATCTAACGGCGCTCAAACAGGTACTGTGCGATACCTGGGCTGTTTTGCCTCAGTTTTTGGTTACCTCTGCTCATAAGCAAACGGGCCAGCAAGCAGTTTTAGCACTGATACAAAATATTGTAGGCCAGGTTACTGGCCGAAACATAACCGACACAGGTGCCTCAAAAATGCCCTAGGGGCTGCTGTGGCTCGCTAGGACACCATTGCCGTTATACGACCTGCTGTGCTCCAGGGCTAACCAGAAACGGATGGCCTATACCGGGGTGCCTAAGCATGTATAGAAGCAATCTATCACCTATATGTCTCGTTAGCTTACCTGTGCATTCCCTTGTAGGGCGGAGCTACGGCAGTTACCCACCGATCTTTACCGCGTAGATCTTGCTGTAGCCTTATGGCTTCCAGGCCAGCCTGGGCTAGTAAATGCGAGATAGCCTTTCCGAAAGCCTCATTAATCTCGAGATAAACCCTGCCTCCTGGCTTGAGATGCACCAAGGCTAGGGCTGCAATCTGCCTATAAAAAACCAGGGGATCGTCGTCAGGCACAAAGAGTGCCTGACTGGGCTCGTAGGCTAGTACCTGCTGTTGCATCCACTGCTGCTCAGATAGCCGCACATAAGGAGGGTTGCTCACAATGATATCCCAGTGCTGGTTAGGTAACCGGTCATGCAAGATATCAGCTTGTATAAGGCCTATATCCGCCCGCCACCGTTGGGCATTGGCTTGTGCTATATCCAGCGCTTTCTGGCTGATATCTAGAGCATCTATCCGCGCAGCTGTCAGTGCTTTCTGTAGTGTAATGGCTATACAACCACTGCCTGTGCCGATATCTAAAATAGCCAAGCCAGGTTGAGGGCTCTCTTGTATGATGTGGTAGACAAGCTCTTCTGTTTCGGGGCGTGGTATCAATACAGCTGGACTTACTTTGAAGTCTCTTCCCAGAAAAGGTGCCTCGCCTAGTATGTATTGGATAGGTTCATGCTGCCTAATGCGCTGTATAGTTGCTGCTAGCCATTGCTCTTGGGCTTGTGTGATGGTAAGCGGCTTGCCAAGCACGGTAGCAGTCTGGTCATACTGAAAGTAATGTGCTAGCATGCGCTGTATCATGGCCCAAGCCTCCCTCGGTTGCTTGATGGTAGGTAGTATAGCCTGGTAGAGCAGGGTAGCAACTTCCCTACCAGTTGTTGAAGGCATCTTGCCGACTTGCATTGATCATGTAGCCTAAAATTAATTAGCCAGGGCGCTGCATTTTATCGACAATGACAGGTACGCCCCCTAGCTCTGCTCCCTTAGGCTAGTTGTATCGTACCCCCGTGGGGTACAAGGCTACCAGTCAATGCCAAAAAATAGCGGATTACCTACTTATTACTTGAGAGGTTGCGTCTTTAGAGAATTTTTTTGCCTGACCTTATCTGGTGCTATAAAATTATTTTTTTGAGCGTATTCCCCTCACCTAGTTCATGTTGCTAGTGCTCCACGGCTGCTTTTAGGGCTTGTGAAGCGTCGCCTTAAGCGGCGATGGGGATAATTTTCTTGCGTCGGTAACCCCTAGCTGCCAATACTTCATGATGCTCGACTGCTACTTTTAAGGATTTTGCACTGCTATGTTTAGCGGCGATGTTAGTAATTTGCTCGTGGCTGTAACCCTTAGCTGCCAATACTTCATGATGCTCCGCTAATATTTGTAAGGATTCTGCACTACTATTTTTAGCAGCGATGGCAGCAATTTGTTCCTGGCTGTAACCCTTAGCTGTTAATGCTTCATGATGCTCCAAAACTGCTTTTAAAATTTTTGACCCCCCCTGTGTAGCGGCGATGTCAGTAATTTGCTCATGATTGTAACCCTTAGCTGCAAAGGCTTCATGATGCTCGACTACTACTTTTAAGGTTTTTGAACCGCCATGGTTAGCGACGATGGTGAAAATTTGCTCGTGGCTGTAACCTTTAGCTATTAAGTTTTGATGATGCTCCAAGGCTGCTATTAGGGCATATGAGAAGCCGCCTCTATAAACGATGTCAATAATTTGTTCCTGGCTGTAACCCTTAGCTATTAATGCTTGATGGTGCTCCAAAACTGCTTTGAAGGTTTTTGGAGTGCCACTTTTAGAGGCCAGGGCAACAATTTGCTCAAGGCTGTAACAATAGGGTTCTCCTATTAACGCTTCATGATGTTCCAAGATTGCTTTTAAGGCTGGTGCACCACCCTCATGATCGACGATGGCAATAATTTGTTTCCGGCTGTAACCCTTGTCTATTAAAGTTTGATGATGCTCTAAGACTGCTTTTAGGGCTTGCGAGGCGCCACCCTTAGTAGTAACGCTAACAACTTGCTCGCGGCTGTAACTATAGGGTTGTCCTGTTAATGTTGGATGATGCTCCAAGGCTGTTTTTAAAGCTTCTGCACTGCCCTTACTAGCAGCGATGGCAGCAATTTGTTTATGGCTATAACCATAGTCTGGTCCTATTAATGTTGGATGATACTCCAAGACTGCCTTTAAGGCTTGTGCACTGCCCTTAATAGCAGCGATGGCAGCAACTTGCTTATGGCTATAACCATAGTTTGGGCCTATCAATGTTGGCTGGTGCTCTAAGACTGCCTTTAAGGCCTGTGCTCCGCCAATATTAGCAGCGATGACAATGACTTGCTCACGACTGTAACCATAGTTTGGCCCTGTTAATGTTGGATGATACTCCAAGACTGCCTTTAAGGCCTGTGCTCCGCCACCGTGAGCAGCGATGTTAGCAATTTGCTCGTGGCTGTAACGATAGGGCTCACCTGTTAATGTTGCATGATGCTCCAAGACCGCCTTCAAGGCCTGTGCTCCGTCACCCTGAGCAGCGATGGCAGCAATTTGCTCGCGGCTGTAACGATAGGGCTCACCTATTAATGTTGGATGATGCTCCAAGACTGCCTTTAAGGCCTGTGCTCCGCCACCCTGAGCAGCGATGGCAGCAATTTGCTCGCGGCTGTAACCATAGTCTGGCCCTAGCAATGTTGTATGATACTCCAAGACCGCCTTTAAGGCTTGTGCACCGCCAACCTGAGCAGCGATAGCAGTAATTTGCTCACGACTGTAACCATAGGGCTCACCTGTTAGTGTTGCATGATACTCTAAGACTGCTTTTAAGGGTCGTGCACCGCCACCCTGAGCAGCGATGTTGGCAATTTGCTCGCGGCTGTAGCGATAGGGCTCACCTGTTAATGTTGCATAATGCTCTACGGCTGCTTTTAAGGCTTGTGCACCACTATCCTGAGCAGCGATGTTGGCAATTTGCTTGCGGCTGTAGCGATAGGGCTCACCTATTAATGTTGGATGATGCTCCAAGACTGCCTTTAAGGCTTGTGCACCGCCATGGTTAGCAGCGATAGAGGTAACTTGCTTACGACTGTAGCCATAGTCTGCCCCTAGGAGTGTTGTATAATACTCCAAGACTGCTTTTAAGGCTTGTGTACCGCCACTGTGAGCAGCGATAGCAGTAATTTGCTCGCGGCTGTAGCGACAGGGCTCACCTACTAATGTTGCATGATGCTCTAAGACTGCCTTTAAGGATCGCGCACCGCCACCCTGAGCAGCGATGGTAACAATTTGCTCGCGGCTATAACCATAGTGCTCGCTTGTCAGTGTTGCGTGATGCTCCAAGATTGTTTTGAAGGCTTGTGCACTGCCATGGCTAGTAGCGATAACAGCAATTTGCTCACGACTGTAACCATAGTCTGGCCCTAGCAATGTTGCCTGGTGCTCCAGTATTGCCTTTAAGGCTTGTGCACCGCCACCGTGAGCAGCGATGGTAGCAACTCGCTCGCGGCTGTAACCATATTCTGGCCTTAGCAATGTTGCCTGGTGCTCCAATGCTGCTTTTAAGGCTTGTGCACCGCCACCCTGAGCAGCGATGGTAGCAACTCGCTCGCGGCTGTAACCATATTCTGGCCCTAGCAATGTTGCCTGGTGCTCCAATATTACTTTGAAGGCTTGTGCACTGCCATCATTAGCAGCGATGGTAGCAATTTGCTCGCGGCTGTAGCCATATTCTGGCCCTAGCAATGTTGCATAGTGCTCCAATATTGCCTTGAAGGTTTGTGCACTGCCCTCATTAGCAGCGATGGTAGCAATTTGCTCGCGGCTGTAGC
>JBCCGO010000013.1:0-21618 GCA_039029235.1 Bacteroidota bacterium
GGCTTGGAAAGACAAGTTCCGACCAAGGGGGGTGACTTCGATGGAAGTTCGTAGGAGGTCACGCCCTTTGTCTAGGACAGCTCGCTGGTTCGTGCGCTGCTGGAGGGTGCGCTCCAGCGCTGGTCCGCTAGCTGGTGGCGGCATCAGGGCACCAGGAGCTGACGGGTCTGGAGCAATGGTAGTTGTCACCATAGCTCTCCCGCCCTCAGGGGCAGCTAGGGTGGCGTCTGGGCTGCAGCTCGTGAGCAGCCATACGGTAAATAATATCCTGGCCGCGCTTCGATGGCCTTGGCTATAGCAATTGGTCTGTTTCATGTTTCTAGTATTCATCGCTCTAATGGTTTGGGGGTTGTTACAAAGGCGCGCTAGTCGCATCTCCCGCAAGCTAAATCTATTTATTTTAAAGTTCCAAATACTAACGAGCTAGCGCTATATTTTTACTCTCAAAGATAGGGAAAAACTTCTCGGTAAGCCTAGATTCTCACCTAGTCAGCTGGCGCTGCTACTTAAGTGCCGAGCCCTGTCTCGAGGTCTGTGCATAGCGCTAGGGGGATAAGCATTGCCGTAACGGGCTCTAGAAACACTCAACTCGATGATACGCTGGGCTCTGAGGAGCCTACAAGGACGAAATCCACTAGACATATCGCCTTTCCTAGTTTGTACTCTCCCCCTAAGGCCAGCATCCTGGCTTCGAAAAATGCTTGGAATAAACGCTGGTAGCTCGCTGCTGAGGCTTTGATATCAGCTATAATTTGGCTAGCTTGCTTCTTAAGAAGCCTTCAGATCGGTCCTGATCCTTTTTTCATATACGCTTATACGCTTTTGCGGACGCTACCTACTGCTTGGTTTGTAATCCCTTTTAGAGCCATAAAGCAACGCACATTTTTTTATACTCACAAATTCACGATTATATTCACGAATATATTCACGAAAAAGAGCACACAGCCCACAGCTGTTGACAATCTTTTAGGGAAAATCCGATTAACACGTACAAAAAGCAACAAAATTATGGATAACACACTGCAGACACTAAAAAGGCAAAAGCCTGTAACCTTATTTAGAGCGGTCCGGTTGGGTAATAAATTGTTCACGTGTTCACGAAAATTTAGTAGTAATGCTTTGGTCTTGATGATATGGCTAGTATGTCTGGGCCTAGGGGCATTTACAGCCACAAAAGCAGCTACCGAAGAACACAGCCAACAAAAATTTTTGGAGCATCCTAACCGCAACTTACCGATGCCAGGAACCAAGCAGCAAATACGATCAACAGTAGCTTCTACCTGGGCCGAATGCCGCCAAGACGTTGTAGCAGGAGTTAACATTATATTAATGGAAGTGGTTAGTGCTGTGCTCTCATCATTTTGTGAGAGCTTGCTGGGTAAGCAAATATCATTAGCTCCTCTAGCCATCTGTCTATCCTGGGTAATGGCAGCCAGGTGGGATAATGCGAAGGAGAAACTAGGCTGCAAAGATTTGCTCCGAACAGAATTATTTTGGGTATTACTACCGAAGTTAGCATTATGCTTCTCTGCAGAATCGAAGGCGAGATGGAACGAGGTTGAGGCCCTAACCGGGGTTGAGGCCCTAACAATACCTATATTCATATATTGCTCAAGGCCGCCAAGAGATATGCCAACTTAGCGTTTAGTAAAGGCAACCTAGGGGCGATACTGGACTCGAACCAGCGACCTCCCCGATGTCAACGGGACGCTCTGAACCAACTGAGCTAATCGCCCTCATCGCTTTTGTGATTTACTTCCCCTCAAGGATGGACAGCTAGGACGGGGCCGTTATGGGCCCTCGCGCCACCTATCTGCCCACAGCTTAGCTATGCTGCCAGTCATGGGCATGAATATGCTTCAGGGCTGCCTGCAATAGCTGTATACAAGCCGCCACATCGCTCTGGTGTACTACCTCTACTACCTGGTGGGCATAGCGAATGGGAATGGTGAGTGCTCCGGCTATAGACCCATCTGGCCCCATACGCTGTAGGGCGGAGGTATCGGTTCCGCCTACGTCCTTTATGTCATGCTGCCAAGCAATGCTTTTTTGGGTAGCTACTCCTCTTAGATACTTCACCATCCTATAGTCGCATATCGTACGTGAATCCATCACTTTGATGCCTGCTCCCTGGCCCAATGTAGTCACCTTGGCGTGCGGCGGTGTAGCAGGCACGTCTAGGGAGGTCGTAGTATCTAGGGCTATGCTAAAATCTGGGTTGACGTGGTGGGTAGCTACTTGGGCGCCCCGGATACCTACTTCTTCTTGTACGGTAAAGACGGCGTACACATCATAGGGTACTGCGGGTAGGGTTCGCAAAGCTTCTATCAGTACAAACACGCCTGTACGGTTGTCTAGCGACTTGCCGCTGATGCAATCTCCGAGCTCGATCAAGTCCCGCTCTCTGGTGATGGGGTCGCCTACGGTTATATACTTTTCCACGTCTTGTTGGCTCCTGCCCAGATCGATATAGAGCTCCTTGATATCGATCGGCTTTTTACGCTCCTCTTCGCTCATAAAGTGAACGGCCTTGGCGCCGATGACACCGACCAGGTCTTGCTGGCCATGGACAGTGACCCGCTGTGCAATGAGCGTCTTGGCGTCAAAGCCTCCCAGCGTGTGGAACCTAATAAATCCGCTTTGATCGATGTGCTTGACGATGAGGCCTAACTTATCCATGTGTGCTGCTACCATGACTTTTTTGTTGGCTGGTGGGTTGCCTTTTTTAAAAGCCAGGACGTTCCCCAGGTTGTCCACTGTCACATGGTCTACCAGAGGTGCTACTTCGGCCAAGATTAGTTGCCTAATGCGGTGCTCAAATCCAGGTGCGCCGGGTGTTTCGCTAAGTTTTTTGAATAGAGAGATATTGATCTGCATAAGCTAAATGGTTTGTGCGCATGAGAGGACTCGAACCTCCACACCTGCGTAGGTACCACCCCCTCAAGATGGCGTGTCTACCAGTTCCACCACATGCGCAAGCGTAGCGTTTACTGAATGTGTCCAGGCAAAGGCAAGATTTATCTGGCAACTACAAGCGAGGCTGGTGCGAGGCATCGTTAATTTTCTGCAAGTACTATGAAAGTCTTGTCCAGGCATCTTGTGCAGCCATTTGCTCTGCTTCTTTCTTATTTTTTCCCCAGCCTTTTCCGCCTACTGCTTCCTCTATAAGGAGCTGTATCACAAACTCCTTCTGTCCGTCGATATGTTTTTCACTAACCAGCTCGAACCGGACAGCCTTTCGATTTTTTTGCGCCCAAGCCATGACCTTGCTTTTGTAGTTGTTGTCTGTAAGAACAGCCGCTTCTAGATCTACATAAATATGCAGCAACCGATCGATGACAAACTTACGGGACCGTTCGTAGCCCTGATCTAGGTATACAGCACCAATAAAGGCCTCTAGGGCATTACCATAGGCGGTCTTGAGGCCGCGCTTGCCAATAAGCCGGGTATCGTATTGTAGTAGTTTATCTATACCAATTTTTTGTGCCAGCTCATTGAGCGATGCCCTATTGACGATTCTGGCCCTGACCTCGGTCAGAAAACCTTCGGACTGCAAGGGATACTTCTTGTAGAGATACTCGGCTATGATCAGGGATAGCACCGCATCACCTAGGAGTTCTAGCCTTTCGTTGGCGTTTATTGCTTCGCTAGCGCTGCTATGCTGTAGCGCCAACTTATATAGGGAGAGGTTGGCAGGATGCAACGTGGTAACGTTATAGACAACGTTTCTGAGTTGCTTTGTCTCCGGTGATGTGTCTGCCAGGTAATGTTGCCGTAAAAAAGCGATCAGTCTGTTCATCTTCTGTAATAGTATTATGCCCTCTTAAACCAAAGTGTGCCCGCTAAGTGTCATGGCGGAGGCTACTAGTTCTATCTCAGTTAAACTGCAAATTTAACTATTCGTTAAATGCTCCATCAGTCGCAATGTGATCCATCGTGGTAGGGGAATTCATTGACGCTAAACCGGTAAGATGGTGACTACTGCTGAAGTTGCTCACCAGAATATTGTAGCGCTCGCCTCATGGCTACTAAGGAGCTACATTGCGGTACTCAATAGCAGCTCTTCTCACAACTACCAACTCAATATAGATGTATGCCTTGCAAAGCTCTGGGCGTATCCATAAGGCAAGGGATTTAGCTTACATAACTTATGTAAATCTAAATAAATGCATTGTCTTAGATTTTACAAAGTGGGCTATACGGTGCTATGTAGATAACACTCCTAATAAGTAGATGAGAAACAGTAGTTCGGATTTATGTTGAGATAGTGATCCATATAATACATAATATAGGCAAAATAGTGTGTAGGCTTCATAGGCTAGGTAGTTTGTCGATTCGATAAGGCCATTTATAATTGGGCTACGAGCATGTCGTTTATAGTATCTATGATAAAAATGTTTATATGAGCTTTTGAGTCTAGATATATTGATGCCTGGCTGACTCTAAAGCTAGCTAGATTTTTTTATTTCTTCTTACATTGTCGCTATTTTTGCAATGTTGTGACAGCAAAGTTAGCTTGATTCTGTAGCTCAGTTGGTAGAGCATCTCCCTTTTAAGGAGAGGGTCCTGGGTTCGAGCCCCAGCGGAATCACTATCCTTGCCTACATGCACTTACAAGCAGCTTACACCGAAGTACCTCTGTACGTGCACAGATCTGCTGCTAGTCTGTTTCGAATAGTCGTTTATGGGTTACTTCGGTAAGTTCGCCTTCTAAGCTACTGATCAGTACAGCTACCATGGCATCGCCGGTAATGTTGGTAGCTGTTCTGCACATATCTAGGATCCGGTCAGGTACTAAGATCAGAGAAAGCCCTGCAGCTGGTATACCGATCGACTGCAATATCATGGTGGTTGTAACCATGGAAGCCCCAGGGACACCAGCTACTCCGATAGAGGAGATAGCCACATTAGCAACAATCATGAGCTGTGCTGAGATGGATAGATCTATGCCTAGCGACTGGGCAATAAACACGATGGCAATGCCTTGGTAGAGGGCGGTTCCATCCATATTCATGGTGGCACCCAGGGGCAAAACAAAGTTGCTGATTTCTGTGGAGACGCCTAGGTGTTTCTTTACTTGATCCATGGTGACAGGTAGCGCTGCGGAGCTCGAGCTGGTGGTAAAGGCTATGAGCTGCGCAGGCTGTATGTTTCTGAAGAAGTGGATATAGCCTACCTTGGTAAATAGTTTGAGTAGCAGGGGGTAGATGGCATAGGTCAGCAGCAACAGCCCTAGGATAACTGTGGCCATGTACCCCAGGAGCGCAAAGAGTATTTCTGAAACTTTACCGGAAGTACTACTGCCTGCTACTTCTATCAGCAGTGAAGTAACCAGGGCGAATACCCCTAGTGGAGCAAGCTTCATGATAAATCGGATCAGCTCTATGATAGCCCCATTAATGCCTTCAAAAAATCGGATGACAGGTTTGCTCTGCCGCAGTGGGATCTTGAGTAGTGCTATGCCCAAGATGATGGCTACTACTACTACTTGCAGTAGGTTGGTGTTATCGCTTAACGCTCCAAATAGGTTCTCAGGAATGAGGTCTACCAGAAACTGAAGTGGCCCTCTTAGCTGGATCTGTTGGAGGACAACGCCGTGCTGCTCAGTCTGGTCTCCATACAGGCTCATGAGCCTATCTCTTGTGTATTCAGAAATAATTTTTCCTGGCTGAGCCAGGTTCGCGATTGTGAGGCCGAGTATGACAGCCAAGACGGTCGTAGTAGTGTAGATCAAAAATGTTCTGCCCCCTATCCTCGAAAGCTTGGTTACATCCTCGATATTCGTGATGCCTATGACCAGTGACGCAAAGATGAGCGGGATAGCGATCATCTTAAGGCTGTTCAGAAAGATGGTGCCCCAAGGCTTGATGTATTTAGCAGTAAGATCAGCGGGCCAGCCCAGCTGGATGCTTAGCATGGCAAAGACGAGCCCTGCTACTAATCCTATGAGTATTTGAATAGGAAAGGCGACCTTTCTCATGATGTGCTTGTTTTTAGCCGGTTAGCTTAAGAAAGCAAAAGGATACTCTGCACGAGCATGACTAGACTTACCCTATAGACGCTTGGCCTTGTGGTCTAGGACTATGATAGGGAATTATCTTTGATGGAAGAAATTTATCGTGCTAGGTGTTCAGTGAATGGCTTCGGAGACTTATGGGCTATATGGTAGTGGCTGTTCTTGGCTACTAAACAATAATGCCAGCGTAAGGCGCAGCATCTATGTCATTGCTGTAGTTATTGTTGGCTCAGGATATCGGTGCATGAGCTCTCCTGCCAAAAACTCTTCGGTAGCAGTAGTAGTTGGCTTAGGCACGCTTTCGTAAAAGCTATTGATCGCTGCTCGTTTTTTGAGATCATCTTCGTTGATTTCTTGGTCTACTCCGTCTGCTGGGCCCAGGACAGCTAGCTTACTGTCTAGCTCTTCTTTCGCTCGTAAAGCAATCTGGCGAGCTCTCTTAGCAATAATGGCTATAGCCTCGTAGATGTTCCCAGTTGGCTCAGTCAGTGCCAGTAGGTCTCTTGCTATCAAAGTGGTTTTGTATTTCATCGTCATGGTTGCTTAGGGACTTGTGTCGGGTTTATTGCTTTGGGACAGGGCTTTTGCATAGATTTTCTCTACGGCCTGTACATGGCGGCTTGCTGGGTATCGGTCTAGAAAGCTACGGCAATATGTTAGGGTGGTTTTCAGCCTGTCTTGCTGTTCTTCTTGGGCGCTTTTTTTGGCAAGCTTATACTGTGCATCCGTTTTCAAGTAGGCGGCTGCTTCGCCGAGTGGAGTGCCTGGGAAGTCTTGCTGAAAGACTGTTAGTGCAGTGACTGCTGCCTGATAATGTGACAGCTTATGGTAGAGCTTGGCATTGTTAAAGGCCTTGTAGGCTAGCTTATCATAAAGTTCTGCTCGGTACTGTAGCGCTTTATCTCGGTAGGGGCCTGCTGGGTAGCGGTCAAGGTAGGTTTGGAACGTTTGTATGGCCTCTTGTGTAGTGGCTTGATCTCTTTCTACATCTGGAGAGGCTAGGTATAGGGCATAGCCTTGCATATACAGGGCTTCTGGAGCTTGCGGAGCATTGGGGTAGGTTTGGTAGAAGTATTTAAATTCGCGCGCGCTGTTCTCGTAATGTTTTTTGAGCTTAACCAAGCTTCGTCGATAGAAGTTGCTACATGCTTGGTAGAAAGTGGCTGCGATGCTTTCTTTTTTACCGCTAAGTAGTGGTATAGCCTCCTCAAACAGTCTGTGGGCTTTGTTGTAGTCTTTGGCGTGGTAGCATACTAGGGCGTTATGGTATTTATGGAGACAGGGTGCACGCTCGCGCTGCTCAGCATGGGCCGATGACAGGAATCCTAGTAGTAGGACGATAAAAGGTGTTCTGTGCCGCATAAGGTGAAAGTAACTAATGGCCAAGCTTTTTCCAAATGAGGCTGCAGTATACAGAAATTTTGTGGCTTTTTACTAGCTAAATGTCTTGTACTACGCATACTTACTACAGCCACGTGCTAGGATTTCTGGCAGGGTGGGGCGCTCTGCTATGTGCCAGGAAAATCCTACAAGCTTTTTCTGGTCTGCTACGATTTTGTTCGGTGGATAAAATACTCCTGTAGGTTGCGCAAAGAAGCTGATCTTAGTGGGCTTTTGCTGGTCTAGGTCTAGGCGAATGTGACTGCATTTGAGGTAGTTCATGCCCACTAATTGGGAATGATCATCGATGATGAAATAAAGGCTCTCGCTATCGTTTTCTGTAGCTATACAGGTAATTTGCTGGTCCTTGAAATGGGCTACCATATTGCTTCCTTTGAGTTGGTTAAAGTTGCCCAGCGCATCTTCAGTAGCTATAAAGGCGCCTTGGTCCATATACATTTTACGAAGTTCTTGGCCATGCAGTACTATGCTGATGGTCTCAGCTGTAATCTGGCTATCATAGCTCCAGAGGATGGGCTTGTTATAGAAGTACATGGTGGAGGCTAGGCTATGATAAGCCATGGAGTCAGCTTTGCCCTGTAGGCCTGATTGATAGATTTTGACGTTATTATAGGCTTGTACTACTGTGTCTATGCTACCATCGGCTAGCTGCTCTTCTTGGACCAGAAACGTATCAGCTGCGAGGTATAAGGTATCTTTGTTAGTCACATGCTGCATCAGGGGATTGCCAGAGACTTGTACCTTGCGCTTTGCCTTCCAGTACTGACCGGAGTCTCCAGTAATAGTTGTCTTATGGTTTTTGACAATGAGCTGGACCTGGCCCTCGGTTGTGTAGCGATCTGCGGTTTGGTCGGCTTTCAGTAAGTCACTCATAAGTATGTAGTCTGCTGTTTCTACCTTGCCATGCTTAAAAGTACTGCTCCTGCTGCTGGTGTTATACGTTCCTCCTTCCTCAGTAGTGAGTATCGCGCCATTCTGGGTCATGACTTTTGTAGGGCCTGTGAATTGGGCTGTTTGCGAGGCGATATTATACTGCAGGCTATCGCACTGGAGGGTCTGGTCTGGGCTGACTAGCTCCGTTTGCTGGTGGAAAGTAGCTGTTTTGTCTAGATGGTCATAATGGCCTGATTCGCTGTGTAGGATATGGTCTCCTGATACTAGCTTACCTCCTTGTGAGAAGTAGGCTCTTTGGGTATCAACTTCATAGTCTAGCTGATCGGTATAGCAAACGATGGTACCAGGCTGGTAAACTACACGGCTGCGTAGTTGGACCAGTTTTTTATTGACGTCGTAGGAGAGCCGGTCAGCTACTAAGAGGACAGATCCATCTTCGTTGATGATTTTAATGTGCCCATGGGCTTCTAGTATGCCTTTCTGGTCGTAGTAATTCACGGCATCAGCGCGGATGGTGATTCCTTCGTGTGTAAAAGCAACGTCCTCAATGAACTTCTGGTAAGCATGCTCGCCCTGCTCAGCACTTTCTAGCCTCCCTGTCTGGTAGCCTACTCTAGCCTTATCATGTGCCCACGACACAGCGTTAAGGCTAGCCAGGAGTACCAGCAAGCTACTTACGGTATTGCAAAAGCATTTTTGAAGAGATTTTTGCCCAAGCATATCTGTGCTATCATTGACTGGAACACCTCTAAGCGCGCCGACAGTATAGCCCCTTACCTCGACGAGGACAAAGAGATCCTACTACTCATCCAGATCTTGCTCTACCACGGGCTAGCCTCTCCCCTCCCACAGCAGCCCGAGTGCGGCATGGGGAGGCTTGGGGGCTCCTGGAAGGTGGCCCCCAGGCCGAGGAGGGAGGGAGAGAAGGCCTAGGGGCCGTTGGTGGGAAGATGCAGGAGCGGGATCGGGCGATTTACAAGCTACGAATGCCTGCTTCGCTCAGCCCTGTCAGCTCACTGACAAAGGATATATTTAGCCCTCGAGAGAGCATCTGGCGGACCATCGACTGCTTGGCTTCCGCCTTTCCTTCCGCCCTCCCTTTTGCTATACCCTGCTCCTCGCCTTGCTGGAACTGCCGGAGTAACGCTGAGGCATTGTCTTTGTCGCGCTTTTTGATCTGTTCATACTTGACCAGTTCTTCTGCACTCCAGGAAAATCGCTCTAGCTCATCGTAGGCTCGCTTCAAGGCGGGGGCACCCTTGACCAACTGCGAATACACCTCTGGTGTGGTCGCTGGGGCATGCTTCAGGTAGTAATACCATTTCTCACTTATCGTAAGAAGCTCATCGAGCTGTTTATCAAACTTGGGTAGCTCGATGAAGGTGAAGCTGAACTCCTGCAAATCATGCTCATAAGTTGCCCTATCTAGGATGATGTGATCTGACTTGATCGAGGACTTCGAGGGGAACATGGTAAAGTTGGTAATGGCTAGGAAGATCACTTCCCGTAGCTCGTCATAATCATCTCCCTCAAAGAGCTGACCCGAGTAGGCCTTGGCAGCATAGTACTGGGCTCGTTTCTCAAAGCCTGCTGTAGCAGTGACCTGCATCTCTATGATGTATTGTACCCCGCGTTGGTCTTGGCAGAGCACATCGACGATACTCTGTTTACTGGCTGCCACTTCTGGTACTTGGACAGTAGGCAAGAAGGTTACTTCTCTAATCTCTCCTATGTATTGATGGTCAAGGATATCGTTGAGAAAGTGCATGAGAATGTCTTTGTTTTTCTCAGTACCGAAGACGCGCTTAAAGGCGAAGTCGTTTTTAGGATCTAGGAACTTGGTGATCATGTTGGTGTTGTGATTGAGAACGAAGCTACGAATTTATCGGTGAACCTAGTCATGGCAGCCTGAATTTTGGTAGAAGTTATGCATTTATTGAGAAGATACAAAGGTTCTGGCAGCCTGCAACTTCCAGCCTAGTCCCTCACAGCAAGCCTAGGTGCGCGTAGTGGAAGTCTGGGGGCTCCTCGCAAGGTGGCCAGAACGAGGAGGTAGGAGAGAAGTTCTAAACAAAGTCATCTCTAGGAGCTTGGCAAGTATAATAACTACCTTTAGTGCGAAGTTGTTATCTTGTCCAGAAGACGATACAAGGGCCTATAAGCCTACAACCCCGATCTAGCCTATTCCCCTTTGGGAGTAGGCTATTGCCTCCAAGAGGCTACGTAAGCAAGATACGCAAGAGCCTATAGCCACACCTATTGTCAGCAAAGCGCGAAATACCCATTGAAAAGACCCGTGCATAGCGTTGAGATATCAATCACACCCGCCCGCCCAGATACTGAGTTCATTTATTGGGTGAGCTCGCCAGCCTTCGCCCTCGCCTACGATAGATCCTTAGGGCCTCCAAGGTCATCATAACTGCTGAGAAAATTTCGCAGATCAGAATAATCCAAGCGACTCCTTGGGCTTGTAGCTGTACCCCCCACATCCAGTACATTCCATGTAGGCCGACGCAAATGAGCCCTGTCATAAAAACGATCGTGGTATACTGGTTACCTGCACCGGCAGGGACTAGAAAAGCCAGGCCAAGCAGGGTGGATATGGCAATGATACAAGGCAAGAATGCATGTAGCCTAAGTACATAGGTAGCCTCTGGCATAGGCTTTCCTGCAAATAACTGGATGATGCTAGCAGCCCATAGCCAGTAGCTGGTACTGATCATGAGTAGCGCCCCTACACTGACAAGCATGATTTTGCCTACGAATTGGAAGCCGGTTTGAAGACGCTGTGCTACTCTTGTGCTGGCAAGGGGGAAAAGAGCTTGCACAAAGGGTTCGATCATGCTTATGGTAGTTCTAATAATTCTATCACCAAGCGAGTAGATGGCCACACTAGTAGGGCTGACAAAAGATCCTAAAAAGATGATAGGAAGCGGTGTGTAGAAGATGACAGAAAGTTGGGAGAGAAAGATGTGCCAACCGACTTGCAGCTGTCTATAAATCATGCCCCAGGTAGGCTGGTATACAGCAATGCCTAGGATGCGATACACTAGATAAAGCCCGACTACTAATCGCAGCGTATCTACTATCAGCAACAGGATAGGAATCAGGATCGCATCTGAGGGTTCCCGAACCAGTATAAAAATACCAGCAAGATAGAGCAGCTTAGCCAGCAGATTAAGTATCGTCGCCCATTTTATTTTCTCGAGCCCTTGAAAAACATAGATAGGAAAGAGTGAGCTAACCACGGCTATAGAGAAGAAACATAAGCAGTAGCTCTTAGCCAGCCGGATGCTCGGTACGAGGTAAAGGAGCAGGGCCAGGACAGCGAGAGAGGCTACTATGGCTACAAGTTTAATGGCATACACCGCTCCTAATATTTGGCCAATGGTAAGCTTATCGTGTTTATACTGGCTAATCTGTTCAGTAGCTGAGTACCGGAAGCTGTAGCTGATAAAAGTGGTAAAGTAAAAAGAGAAAGATTTTACAAACTCGAGAATGCCGCACTTTTCTACTCCGATCGTACGTAGGAGAAAGGGGAGAGTAGCCAAAGGAAGTATCCGGGAAATCCCTTTTAGAAAAGTTAGTTGCAGGAAGTGTGCTAAGAAAATGCGTATGTCTCTATGTATCCTCAGCATATACAGTAAGCAAAATGTTTACGATTCCTGTGTCAATAGTATTGTGGCGGATCTATAGGTTGCCCATATGAGCATAAACACGCTAAAAACTTCGCACAGTAAGATGGCCACGGCAGCCCCCCGAGCTTGCAGTGGCGGAACCAGCACAAGATGCAAAACTACACAAAGTAACCCAGTTACCCATGTAGTTAGGGTATACGCTCTACCAGCACCCAGGGGGATCAACAGGCACATACCCAGTATGTTAGACAGTATTACTACACACGGTAAAAAGGCATGGAGTCTAAGTATCCACACAGCATCTTGTATGACCTGGCCAGCAAGGACCTGAACAATGGATGCAGCGAAAAACCAGTAGCACCCGCCTATGGCTACCAGGATAGCTAGGCTGCCTAGGGCAATCTTGCTGATAAACCGAACACCTTCTTGGAAGTTACTCACAAGATTCTTGTGGGCCAGTGGGAAGAGTATTCGTGTAAAAGGATC
Organism: Bacteroidota bacterium; assembly: GCA_039029235.1. GTDB lineage: Bacteria > Bacteroidota > Bacteroidia > Cytophagales > Amoebophilaceae > JBCBRR01. The sequence goes on from JBCCGO010000013.1 coordinate 12,436, forward strand.
TACCATAACGAGGACCAACCGCACTGCCTTCACACCGAGTAGGTAGAGGCCCACACTGCTAGCATCGACCAAGAATCCCAGAAAAATTTTTGGCAGCCGTGTATAAAAGGTAATGGGCAGCTGAGCAAGGAAGATGGGTAGCCCTCGGCGTAGCTGTAGCGCAATCATAGGCCACGTAGGTATTCTGATTCGTATGCCCCATATGTAGTATATCACATATAGGGCTATCATTAACTGCAATAGCTCGGTTACACCTAGCAAAACATGGTATAAGCGTGCATCCGCTGGACTACGAATAAATATGACTACACCCATAAGCAGTACTGTTTTAGCCAGGAGTCTGATAGACGTCATCCATAACATGCTGTCAAGTCCCTGGAAAACGAAGCAGGGGAACAGCCTACTGATCACCGCGGCCAGGAGGTAAGTCAAAAAGTAAGCTTGTAGTTGTTGGATTTGGGGAACAAAAAGGATAAGCCCCCCAACAACTGCCCAGCAAAGCCCTATGGCCACTACTTTGGCCGAGTAGACTGCGCCCAGTATCTGGCCCACCAGGCGTTTATCGTCTCTGTAGTGAGCAATTTGCTGAGTAGCGGAGTATCGAAAGCCATAGCTAACCAATATCAGGAAGTAGGAAGCAATGGCTTCAACAAGTTTGAGGATACCCAGCTGTTCCAGACCGACTGTACGCACTAGCAGGGGGAAAATGATCAGTGGCATTGCCCTCGAAACTCTTTTTAAGAAGAACAAGTGGCATAAATGTTTGAGAAAGGTATGGGTATCTCGGTGCATGGTATACTGGCTGCTTATCCGGAGGTATCAGAACGCCGTAGATGTTACGAAACCATTGGGCATTGGTGCAAGTGTGGCTTAGTAGGGGTATCGTCTTGGCCTATCGATCCATACAAAAGGGCTACGAGCTCATTTAATCCGCCCATACCGGAAGATAGTGCGTTTGTTGAAAAATAATCGTTGCTATCGGTAGCATGTGCACTCACTGCTGGGTATGCTTTGGGTTTTCCTTACGGACCACTACCCCAAAAAGTTGCTGTTGCTGAGGGATAGCTAAAAATTGACGACTTCATTCTTCTTGCTGCTAGGCTGGTAGGGTTGGGCGCAAAAGGGCAACGCTGTATTTGTATTTAAAGAGCGTAGCTAGGGCATTACCCGTATTGGGCCGCAGTGGCTGATGGCTTGCTGATCCAAGCCTGTCTCTGAGTAGGGATGGGCCGTAAGAGCTACGAATATAACGTAAATAAGCTAGGCAGAGAGGGGAAATGTCTCAGATGGGAGTCGGGAAGCGCAGGATAGGTGTAAAAAGTAGTCAGTGATAGGAACTCTATGGCGGCCCTATTTTATACACTTTTGAGGCACTGCCGATAATGAGGACCTTTTGATGCCTTATCTAGGCTTTATCTGCTTGGCTAGCCAGAAAGCGTTCTGCCTCTAGCGCTGCCATGCAGCCTGTGCCAGCTGCAGTTACAGCCTGTCTGTAGATGGCATCTTGTACATCACCAGCTGCGAAGATACCAGGTACGTTGGTTTGCGTAGTCCCTGGAATAGTCTGGATATAACCTTGGGCATCTTGCTGTAGATAGGGGGCAAACATGGCTGTGTTGGGATGGTGCCCGATGGCTACGAAGAAACCTTTGACGGGGATTTCTGTCTTGGCCTGGGTACGATTGTTAACCACAAGAACGCCTGTTACTTCTTGCTCTCCCAGTATGTCTTCTACCTCAGTATGCCAGTGTATCTTAATGTTGGGGTTGCGCATTACCCGCTGCTGCATGATCGCAGAGGCTCGCATCTGGCCTCTGCGAACCAGTAGATGTACTGGCTTGCAGATGTTGGCTAGGTAGGTAGCCTCTTCTGCGGCACTATCTCCGCCACCCACTACAGCTACTGCTTGGCCTTTGAAAAAGAATCCGTCGCAGGTGGCACAAGCAGATACCCCTCGGCCGTTCAGTCGTTGCTCAGCTGGTAGTCCTAGCCATCTAGCTGCAGCTCCAGTGGCAACGATAACACTTTTAGCCAGGATACTATGCTGGTCATCGGCAGTGAGTTGGAAGGGATAGACAGAGAAGTCTACAGCAGTAATCGTAGCTGTCTGTACATCAGTACCAAACCTTTGGGCTTGTCGCTGAAAGTCTAGCATCATTTGGGTACCAAGAACTCCCTCGGCATACCCAGGGTAGTTTTCTACCTCGGTAGTAGTAGTTAACTGGCCTCCCGGTTGTGTTCCTTGATATAATACGACGGGCAGTCCGGCCCTAGCTGCATAGATAGCAGCTGTGTAGCCTGCAGGCCCTGAGCCGATGATGGCTACGGATACTGGTTCCTGCTGGGTGTCGGTCATAAATTTAGCCCAAATAAGGCCTCAATACCTCATTATAAGACCGGTTTCTGAGTTTCTTGATGGCTTTTTCTTTAATCTGCCGTACACGCTCACGTGTTAGATGAAAGTATTGCCCTATTTCCTCCAAGGTCATGGGCTCTGGTCCGTGCAAGCCAAAATAAAAGCTGAGTATGTCGGCCTCTCTTTTTGTCAGTAAATTTAGTGCCTCTTGTATATCTATTCGCAGCGATTCGCCGATGAGCTGCTCATCAGGCTTCTTCTCGCTGCTATCTTCCAGCACATCTAGTAGGCTATTTCCCTCTCCTTGCACAAAAGGAGCATCTACAGAGACTTGTCGGCCAGACATCTTCATCGTCTCATTGATCTCATCAAGGGTCGTACCCAACTCTTCGGCCACTTCACTCGGAGTGGGCTCTCGTTTATACTTTTGTTCGAGCCTTGCAAAGGTTCTAGATAGCCTACTCAAGTAACCCACGCGATTCAGTGGCAACCGTACAACGCGTGCCTGCTCGGCCAGTGCTTGTAGGATAGATTGCCTGATCCACCACACAGCATAAGAGATAAACTTAAAGCCCCGGGTTTCGTCAAACCGATGCACTGACTTGGCCAAGCCCAGGTTTCCCTCATTAATTAGGTCACTAAGGGATAGGCCTTGATTCTGGTATTGCTTGGCTACAGAGACGACGAACCGCAAGTTGGCCTTTATGAGCCGATCAGAGGCTTCCTTATCGCCTGCCTTAATCCGTTTGGCTAGCTCCACTTCTTCTGCAGCGGTTAACAAATCTACTTTGCTGATCTCTTGTAGATATTTCTCTAACGCTTGGCTTTCGCGGCTGGTAATCTGCTTGCTGATTCTGAGCTGTCTCATAGGTTAAGATTTATAGCCTCTACAAAGGGATTTGCTGCTTTTTTTAGCTTGGTCAAGGGCTTGAGTCACTTAAATGATACACGATCATCTAGCTGGCTACTGCTTCAGGTTTGGCCAGCAAAGCTCTGCGAGAGAGTCTATATTTACCTGTTTTAGGATCGATCTCGATGAGTTTTACCTGGATCGTTTCTCCTATCTCTAGCACTTGTGCTAGGTCCTCTACGCGCTCCCACTTTACTTCTGAGATATGGAGCAGACCGTCTTTGCCGGGCATGAATTCTACAAAAGCACCGAAGGACAAGATAGATTTTATTTTTCCTTGATACACTTCTCCTACAACTGGCTCGGCAACGATAGCTTTTACCATTTGCTCAGCTTTTTGTATGCTTTCTTGGTCTGATGCGAAGAACCTCACAGTTCCTCCTGCATCTACTTCTTTGATATCAATCCTGGCTCCTGTATCGCGTTGTATTTCTTGTACTACTTTCCCTCCAGATCCTATTACAGCACCAATCATATCTTTGGGGATGTTCATTATGCTAAATCCAGGGGCGTGGGGTTTGTAGGAAGTTCTAGGCTTATCTATCGCTGTATTCATTGTTGCCAGGATGTGCAGCCTCCCTGCGCGTGACTGTACCAAGGCTTCTTGTAAGATCTGATAAGACAAGCTTGATACTTTGATATCCATCTGGCAGGCGGTAAGCCCCTTTGCTGTCCCAGCTACTTTGAAATCCATGTCTCCTAAGGCATCTTCATCGCCCAGTATATCCGATAAGATAGCATGCTTGCCGGTTGTGGGGTCTGTAATGAGTCCCATGGCAATACCTGACACAGCGGTCTTGATGGGTACGCCTGCATCCATCAGGGCTAGTGAGCCTGCACATACGGTGGCCATAGAAGAGGAGCCATTGGAGGCTAGGATGTCAGATTCTATGCGGATAGTGTAGGGGTTTTCTTCTTCTGGTGGGAGTACTTTCTTAAGTGCTCTTTCAGCCAAATTGCCATGGCCTATTTCTCTCCTTGCTGGGCCTCGGTTAGGTTTGATCTCGCCTGTAGCAAATCCAGGGAAGTTATAATGAAGCATAAACCGTTTGTAGCCACTGACCGTAGCCTGGTCTATAAGCTGCTCAGCTAGCTTATCTCCTAGCGTTACGGTGGCAAGTGCCTGTGTTTCGCCTCTTGTGAAAAGTGCAGAACCATGGGGGGCTGGCAAGTAATCAGTTTCTATCCAGATAGGCCTTATTTCATCGAGCTTTCTGCCATCTAGCCGTGTGCCTTCGTTGAGGGCTAGATCACGAACGGCTTTTTTGGTTGCTTCTTGAAAGTATCTGTTGGCGAGCACTTCATCCATGGCGTTCGGTAATAGGACAAGCCCTTGTATATAGCCTTGCTTGAATTCTATAAGCATCTTCTGCCGTTCCTGCTTACTATGGGCACTCTTTTTAATTATTGCATAGATCTCACGATACAGCATTTTAGACATAGTCTCTCGCATCTCTTGCGGTTCAGCATTTTCGTGGCTATTTGTTGTTACTTGGCCATTTGTTGTTACCTGGACTTTCTTTGAGGTACCTGTAGCCATAGCCAACTCTTGCTGGACCTGACATTGTTTTTTGATAGCTTCATGAGCAAATTGTATGGCTGATAGCATGTCTTCTTCCTGCACTTCATCCATCTCTCCTTCTACCATGATGATACTTTCCTCACTGGCAGCTACGATGAGGTCTATATCGGCTTGCTCCAGGACAGATGGCGCTGGATTGATGCGCAATTGGCCTGCTGAACGGGCAACCCGTACGGTAGCTATGGGAGTAGGAAAGGGAATGGGCGAGACCATCAAGGCTGCAGAAGCGGCCAGGCCTACTAGGGCATCAGGCAAAACTTCTGGATCTGCAGAATTTAATTCGATACAGATCTGTACCTCAGCAGAATACCCTGCCGGAAAAAGTGGTCTAATGGCTCTATCTGCTGAGCGGGCAACCAAAACCTCGTGATCGCTTGGTTTTCCTTCTCGCCTAAAGAAGCTTCCGGGTATTTTACCTGCTCCTGAGAACTTCTCTCGATACTCTACATGGAGTGGGAGAAATTCTAACATTTCCTTGGTTTCTTCCTTAGCTACCACAGTGGCCCGGAGGTTCATGTTTCCTACCCTAACTTCTACAGCCCCATGGGCCTGCATAGCTGTCTTGCCGGTCTCGATGATAATTGCTTGCTGGTCTGCCAGCGTTATGGTCTTAGATATTTTTTTATGGTTTGTAGGCATGTGTATATAAGTTTATTGGTATCTCGTACTGTCATGAGTGGTGTACTCACTTGTTAATAACTTGGCTTGTCAAAGCTGGCCGACTTACAGTAGCTAGGTAGTCTTTATCTCGAAGGATATTTTCTTGCGCGCACTATTTTCTCAGCCCTAGGCTGGTTACAATGCCTCTATATCGTTCAATACCTTCTTGCTGTAGGTAAGTTAGCTGTCGCTTCCGATTGCTGACCAGTTTTATGAGGCCTAGTCTAGCGGCTTTATCTTTAGGATGCGACTTGAGATGTGCTGTCAGGTGCCGAATCCTATGGGCAGCTAAGGCAATCTGTGACTCCGGCGCTCCTGTATCTTGTGCCGATTTTTGGATGCTGTATTGCTGGCAGAGCTGTCGCTTTTCTTCTTGGGTTAGCTTCATTGCTAAAAGTTATGTGGTTTTTTGGTATCCCTCTCCAAAAATACAAGAAATCTTCTACATTTACAAGCTGCCTCATACTTGCGCTAGGTGGCCCAGCGTCTCACCTACCCAGGTAGCAGCTTGTTGAGTAATTTTATCTTTTTTCTACGAATTTCATAAGTAGTGCTAGTGATGCTGTATAAACATCTCCCACAGACAGGTGTGTGTCTTGCTGGGCCTGCCTGAGCAAAAGCATACCAAAGGGGAGCAAGATCAAGTTAGCAAGCCAAGCCCCGATCAGGCTGCTTGTCAGGCCTGCCTTCGCCCAACCTACGCCGAGCATAGCTACTACATAGTAGAGTAGGATAAAGACGGTAGAGACTAGCAGAGGGATGCCTAGCCCGCCACGTTGGGGCAAAGCACCTAGCGGCGCGCCAATCAAAAGCATGACCATGCACCCGACGGCAGAGGCGAATCGGCTATGTTTTTCAACGTCGTGGTTTCTCAAATCCTCCTGCTTCGCTGCAATCTTATGGACCTGTGCTTTTAGTTTACTGTGCATATCTCTGGCTTGGACAAGTGCTCGCTGAGTGGTCTGCTGGGGCAGCATATCCTGGCACAGATCCGGGGGGATAGCAGCCGCCACCGCTACGCGTTCTGAACGAGATGGCACCTCCCCAGTCCGTTCTGGCGGGGGTGAGATACAGCGCGTATTTGCCCGGGCAGCTTGTCTAGAAGATGCAGGCGGCGCGGAATCTTCCAGCTGCTGGTACAGTATAGGCCAGTGGCACTGAAACTCCTCCACTACCCTTTGCTGGGCTGCTTTGATTTCAGCCTTTAGCCTAGTAATTTCTGCATGGAGCTGGTGGGTACTTTTCGTGGCATGATGGTAGCTAAAGATGTCTTGGCTACTTCTGGCTAGCCTAAACGATGCAAGGTCAAATATTATTTTCTGCACCTGGAAGCTACTTCTAGTGAGGCTAGGGATTGCCCTTTGCTTGCACTTGGGGGTTGCTTTAGCAGGCGCTTCCAGATAGCTACATCCGTCAAATAGCTCTAGCATCAAATACTGCCCACCACAGAGGGTGCACAACTGCCCTGACGCAGCGATGGTCACAGCCACATTGCCGCGCTCTTGGGTATGGTCATAGATCATAATACCTTGGAGGGTTCTCTGGTCTGGAAGCTTCTGATCAACTTTAATGCTATAGCCAGGAATACCATGGTAGAATACTCCTTCTTGGATAGCGATCGAAGGTTTTTTTCTCCTCAAGTCAAATAGTAAGGCATAAGCTTTGCTATTGACCTGAGGCACCAAGTAGCTACTCAAGAAGAATAAGAAGCTGCTCAGGATTGCCACCGAAACCAGCAAAGGCAATAATATGCGCAGCATAGAGATCCCTGCACTTTTAAGTGCGGTTAGCTCTCCATACTCGCCTAGATTTCCAAGGGTAATGACGGAAGCAACCAAGGTTGCTAGCGGAAAGACTGTGGGAGCAAAGCCAATACCAAAGTAGGAGAGTAGTTGGAGATAGGTGAGCAGGCCTAGCTCCTTACCAATGAGCTCATCAAAAAAGACGAGCAAAAAGTTTACCAGCAGTGTGAATATGGCTACGCAAAGGGTAAGGGTAAATAGGCTTATAAAAGGCACTAGAACTAGCTTGTCGAGCTTGCTTAGGGACATCGGTCAGTGGCTAAAGGATAGGCAAAGATACAGTAGGTCTTGCCATGCAATAAAATTAATAAGACATTCGATAGCTAACATGTAGTACAAAATTCGTAATATATGTGCTCGTCGGGCGAGGTAGCTCAGGTGGTTAGAGCATCGGATTCATAACCCGAAGGCCAGGGGTTCAACTCCCCTCCTCGCTACTAACTTACCCATGTAGGGCTCGATACATGTCTATGCGTATTGATATCATCACTTGTTTGCCCCAGCTGCTGGCAAGCCCTTTTGCCCATTCTGTGCTGCAGCGGGCCATAGGTAAAGGCTTAATAGCCCTCTACGTGCATGACCTGCGGGATTATACTACGGATAAGCACAGCAAGGTAGATGACTATGTCTATGGGGGCGGGGCAGGCATGGTCCTCAAGGTAGCGCCTATAGCCCGGTGCATCAACCAGCTTCGGGAGCATACCGCTTACGAGGAAGTTATTTATATGGCACCTGATGGGGAGCGACTTACCCAGCAGTTAGCAAATCAGCTGGCGCTTCGTACTAACTTACTGATTCTGTGTGGCCATTACAAGGGAATAGATGAGCGCATCAGAGAACACTTTATTACCAGAGAAATTAGTATTGGGGACTATGTACTCTCTGGCGGCGAACTGGCTGCTGCTGTACTCACCGATGCTGTGGCCAGGTTGCTCCCTGGCGTATTATCTGACGAAACTTCAGCGCTGACTGATTCTTTCCAGGATGGCTTGGTAGCCCCTCCTGTTTATACGAGACCTGCCAATTTTCAGGGTATGCAGGTACCCCCCGTTTTGCTATCAGGCAATGCCCGCGCTATCCAGGAGTGGCGCCATCAAGCGGCTATCAACAGGACAGCACAGCGCAGACCGGCTTTATATAAGCATGTCAGCGATACTACTGATGGAGTTTGTGAGCAAGATTGCTGAGCAGTAACCCTGCATTGCCTGCCTCTTGCCTTGCGATACTTTGTAAGCAGTGATTGATTAATGAACCGTTGTCTGGGGCGATTTTTGGATAGTGTACGCAGTGTGTAGCGTAGGGCCATTACAGGGATCTGCTATTGACATTTTTTCTCTTTGCCTAACTGGGTTACGCTATACGCATAGCTTGCACGCCTCATCCCTACCTAGCAGCGGCACCAGCAAGGACACTTCACTGGTTAGGCTTCTCGTACTCGTTTTTGCATACACACTTCTGAGACACTACCCAAGAACGCTTCATCCCAACCGGCTTCAAGAAAGGGCCTGCACTTAGGTAGCAACGCCAGCCCACCAGGTGAGAACGTAGGCTTGCAGAGAAGTTCTATTGCTATATTCGGTCTGAAACTAAACTTAGCTAGAAATGCTGGCTTACTATTTTGTAACTTTAACAAAAGTAGATTAGCTTGCAAAGGAAATGATTAGTGCAACCTTGTAACAACCCCCAAGCTATTAGAACTAACGAGTACTAGAAACATGAAACAGACCAATTGCTACACCCAAAGCCATCGAAGCGCGGCCAGGGTATTATTTATAGTATGGCTGCTCACGAGCTGTAGCCCAGACGCCACCCTAGCTGCCCCCGAGGGCGCGGGAGCTCTGGTGAGCACAACCGCAACGAGCTCTCTAGACCA
>JBCCGO010000014.1:0-21425 GCA_039029235.1 Bacteroidota bacterium
CATAGTGCTCCAATATTGCCTTGAAGGTTTGTGCACTGCCCTCATAAGCAGCGATGGTAGCAATTTGCTCGCGGCTGTAGCCATATTCTGGCCCTAGCAATGTTGCATAGTGCTCCAATATTGCCTTGAAGGTTTGTGCACTGCCCTCATAAGCAGCGATGGTAGCAATTTGCTCGCGGCTGTAACGATAGGGCTCACCTGTTAATGTTGCATGATGCTCCAAGACTGTCTTGAAGGCTTGTGCACTGCCATTATTAGCAGCGATGCTAGCAATTTGCTCGCGGCTGTAACGATAGAGCTCACCTGTTAATGTTGCATGATGCTCCAAGACTGCCTTTAAGGCTTGTGTACCGCCACTCTGGGCGGCGATGGTAGCAATTTGCTCGTGGCTATAACGATAGGGCTCACCTCTTAGCGTTTGATGATGCTCCAAGGCTGCTTTTAAGGCTTTTGCACCGCCACTCTGGGCGGCGATAGCAGCAATTTGCTCGTGGCTGTAACGATAGGGCTCACCTCTTAGCGTTTGATGATGCTCCAAGGCTGCCTTTAAGGCTTGTGCACCGCCACTCTGGGTAGCGATAGCAGTAATTTGCTCGCGGCTATAAAGGTAAGGCTCACCTGTCAGCGTTTGATGATGCTCCAATATTGCCTTTAAGGCTTGTGCACTGCCATCATTAGCAGCGATGGTAGCAATTTGCTCGCGACTGTAACCATAGTCTGGCCCTAGCAATGTTGCATGATACTCCAGTATTGCCTTTAAGGCTTGTGCACCGCCACCGTGAGCAGCGATGCTAGCAACTCGCTCGCGGCTGTAACGGTAGGGCTCACTTGTCAGTGTTTGATGATGCTCCAAGGCTGCCCTTAAGGCTTGTGCACCGCCAATCTGGGCGGCGATGGCAGCAATTTGCTCGCGGCTATAAAGGTAGGGCTCACCTGTCAGCGTTTGATGATGCTCCAATATTGCCTTTAAGGCTTGTGCACTGCCACTCTGGGCGGCGATGGCAGCAATTTGCTCGCGGCTGTAAAGGTAGGGCCCACCTGTTAATGTTGCATGATGCTCCAAGACTGCCTTTAAGGCTTGTGCACCGCCAATCTGGGTGGCGATAGCAGCAATTTGCTCGCGACTATAAAGGTAGGGCTCACCTATCAGCGTTTGATGATGCTCCAATATTGCCTTTAAGGCTTGTGCACTGCCACTCTGGGCGGCGATAGCAGCAATTTGCTCGTGGCTATAAAAGTAGGGCTCACCTATCAGCGTTTGATGATGCTCCAATATTGCCTTTAAGGCTTGCGTACCGCCCTTGTTAGCGGCGATGGTAGCAATTTGATCAAGGTCGTAACCATAACTCTTTTGGTATAGGCGAATAACCTCTGGTAATTTTTTATCTCCGCCACGGCTGTTCACTAAAGCTAAAATCTTCTCGCTATCATAACCGATACGTTGTAAAGCTGCAAGATTACCTTTAAGTGTAGTAAAGTAAGCTCCCCTTTTTTTTTCTTTCATTTTTTTTAAGAGGTTTGTAGCGCTTTCTGCTAAGCTTATGGTGCTTTTCTGATCTATTATACAAAATAGTCAAAATTTTTGCGCTCAGTGCTTCCAAATCTAAAGCTTTTTGACTTTTGTAAAATAGGATACAATCACGGTAATCCTGTGCCCTAAATCGGAGCTAATTGTGCTTATAGGTACAAATATAAATCGACAACTACCAGCAAAGTTCTTAAGCGTTCGGCTAGCAGCGATCCTTCATGAGCGACCTAAGAAAGTTTACAGCAATTTCTCTGTCCCTAATCTGAGGAGTTTTTGGTTGGACCTTGCTTGTTGCTAACAGAAAGGACGAGATGGCACCCCACCCTTCGTTTCTTAACCACCGTTCATAGAAGCTAAGAACTCCTCGTTATTCCTCGTGCCTTGCATCTTGGCCAGTAAAAATTCTATAGCTTCGCTAGCGTTCATATCTGCCATAAACTTCCGTAGGATCCACACACGAGCTAATACCTCCTTGTCCATCAGCAAGTCCTCTCTACGCGTACCAGAAGCTAGTACATCAATGGCCGGGTAAATTCGCCTATTGGCTAGCTTCCTATCAAGTTGTAACTCCATATTGCCTGTACCCTTAAACTCTTCAAAGATCACCTCATCCATTTTCGAGCCTGTATCAATGAGCGCTGTAGCCAAGATAGTAAGCGATCCGCTCTGCTCTACGTTACGGGCAGCTCCAAAAAAACGTTTAGGATTGTATAAAGCATTGGCATCAACACCTCCTGAGAGGACTTTGCCAGAAGAAGGGGTTACGATGTTATAGGCCCTGGCCAGCCGGGTGATAGAGTCTAAGAGTATGACGACATCATGGCCACACTCTACCATTCTTTTGGCCTTCTCTAGTACCATACTGGCTACCTTAGTGTGGCGCTCAGCTTGCTCATCAAAGGTTGATGCAATGACCTCGGCATTGACGCTGCGAGCCATATCAGTTACTTCTTCAGGACGCTCACCGATAAGCAAAACAATGAGGTGCACTTCTGGATGATTGGTGGCAATGGCATTGGCAATCTCTTTTAGTAACACTGTCTTGCCTGTTTTAGGAGGTGCTACAATCATGCCCCGCTGCCCCTTGCCAATGGGCGCAAACAAGCTAAGAATTCTGGTCGAGTACTGGCCAGGATTGCTGTCAAGCCTAAGCTTTTCTTGGGAGAAAATAGAAGATAAGTGTTCAAAGGGCTTCCTATTTCTAACCTCCTCCGGTTTTTTCCCATTGATGGATGCTACCCTGAGCAAGGCAAAGTACTTCTCGCCTTCTTTCGGTGCCCTTACTGTACCTCTGACAGCGTCTCCTGTTTTTAGCCCCAAGAGTCTAATCTGTGATGGCGAGACATAAATATCATTAGGACTGGTCAAGTAATTATAAGTATAAGATCGTAGAAAGCCGTAGCCATCTTGTATAATTTCAAGCGTCCCTTCACTATCAAAGGTTACCCCATTAGTTACACTGCTCTTTGCGTTCTTGTCATTATTTTTAGCAGCTTTTTTTCTTCCTTGGGTTTCGTCGCTAGGGGTAGCAGCCCTATTAGCTCTATGCGTACCGTTGTTGGCAGCTATCTCCTCCTGAGTAGCCACTGGCTTTATCGCATCCGTTATTGCTGAGATAGACTCTGGCAAACTCTTTTGAGGTAATATTTTTTTTGCCGGCAACTTTCCCTCAGGTATTAGTGCTTGCTGGTCTAATATTTTGTAGATCAGCGCTTGCTTTTCCAGCTTTTTATAATCTTTGATCTTCAGGGTTTCTGCAAGCTCCCTCAGCTCAGCAAGGAGCAGTAAGTCAAGTTCTTCTAAGTTGTACATATGTTAATTTATGAATGTGGTTTAGCGAAGGCTTATCATTCCAAGCACAGGGTGACTCTTGACAAAGGTTCGCTGATGCTTTATCACTTAGTACCTACCAAAAGCGCGTCAAGAGAGTAGCCTTAAGACATTCAAGGAATGACCAAGCAACGACAAAGATAAGAAGGTAGGCATCTAAATTAGCTATCCCTAACTGATTATAATAATAAATGATAGGTTAGTGCTGTGCTGCTATCAAGGTTTGTGTGTACCTTTGCGCTCCAGTCCGCAGTGGTCTATCTGATTGTGAAGCCGATACAAGTCTACAGATAGTTCCTTACATAACAAAATAGGGCGCATAGCTATGCTCGAAATTCATTACATTTGTAGATACAAAGATACTGTTATTCAGAGGCTTCAAGCAAGACAAATGGGCAATGCTGCCGATGCAGTAGCGCAGCTTTTGGCTATCGATCAGCAAAGAAGAAAATTTCAGGAATGCTTTGATACAGCTTCAGCCAAGCTCCACCAGCTGGCCAAGCAGGTAGCGCAGTTACGTAAAGAAGATAAAAAGGAGGAAGTAGCAACACTCAGGTCGCAGAGTCGAGCACTCAAGGCAACCATCAAGGAGCTAGGTGACCAGCTTAAGATCCAGGAAGAGGCTTTACAGCATGCCTTGGATGAGCTGCCCAACTTACCTCATCCAGCAGTGCCTGTAGGAGCATCTGCTAGCGAAAATGAAATAGTTTATCAAACTGAGGAGCTGCTCCAGCCCACCGAAGGAAGCCTGCCACACTGGGAGCTAGCTGCTAAATATGATATCATCGACTTTGCACTAGGTAGTCGGGTAGCAGGAACTGGCTTCCCCGTATACAAGGGCAAAGGGGCCAAGCTGCAAAGGGCACTGATCAACTTCTTTCTTGACAAGGCTGTCCGGGCAGGCTATCAGGAAATACAGCCTCCCATCTTAGTTAACCAAGACGCAGCCTATGGTACAGGCCAGCTGCCTGACAAAGAGGGCCAGATGTACCAACTTCTAGACCAAAAGCTATACCTAATCCCTACAGCTGAGGTCCCACTTACCAACCTCTATCGCCAGCAAATACTAAGTCAAGAGATGCTGCCTATCAGAAATGTAGCTTATACACCTTGCTTTAGAAGAGAAGCTGGCTCCTGGGGCAGGCACGTGAAAGGCTTAAATCGCTTGCACCAGTTTGATAAAGTAGAGCTGGTAGAAGTAGTACAACCTCAGACGTCGTACCGTGCTTTGGAGACTATGCGTAGCCATGTCGAAAAACTACTCCAGCAACTAGCCCTCCCTTATAGAGCCGTGAAGCTATGTAGTGGTGAGCTGGGTTTTACTGCTGCTTTTACGTACGACTTAGAGGTATTCTCTGTAGCACAAGACCGTTGGTTAGAAGTTAGCTCCATAAGCAACTTTGAGACTTACCAAGCAACCCGTATGAAACTCCGTTACCGAACGAAGAGCAATGCAATCCAGCTGCTGCATACCCTTAATGGTAGTGCACTAGCCCTACCCAGGGTGATGGCTGCACTGCTAGAGCATAACCAAACAGAAAAAGGAATTAGCATTCCCCCTGTGCTCAGGCCTTACACAGGCTTTGACTGCATTACTTGATTTTCGACTTAGAGCTATGGACTTGCTCCGTTGCCTAATCAGTGTCTCTACTAACTGGTCGAGTACCCCTATCCATCCATGGTTAGCAAACCAAGTGGATAGCCTATCAGCTCCAAAAAAGCAATGAGCAAGCAGAGGCTAGGCGACTTAGATAAATAAATAATCAAATAATCTGACTATCTTTGACACACGGGGTGCAGCACAAAGGCTGCATGAAGACTAGGCCTTAAGCGCCTCATGGCGGAATGGCTAAACAAACGAGTAGACTTATGAATATAGTGCTACTGGGCCCCCCAGGGGCGGGTAAAGGAACACAAAGCTTAAAATGCCAACATAGATACCACTTTTCGCTGATCGCTTCGGGCGGTTTGCTGCGCGAGGAAGCCAAAAGAGGTACCAAGCTAGGCAAACAAATTGCCGCTTACCTTGACCAGGGTTATCTAGTGCCTCATGAAGCCATAATAAAATTGGTCCAAGAGCAATTAAAACTACAAAAAGATAGCCAGGGGATTCTATTTGATGGTTTCCCAAGAGCCTTGCCACAAGCCATATCGCTCGACAGACTATTTTACATACATGGACTACAGCTTGATGGGGTCATTTTTATCAACGTGCCAGAACAAGAAATTCAACGGCGCATCCAAGAGCGGGCAAAGTCATCAGGACGTGCTGATGACCAGGGCGAGGCTAAATTGGTTACAAGAATGCAACTGTATCACCAAGAAACAGAGTCCTTGATGATATACTATAAAAAACAGAAGAAAATGTTCCAGGTAGATGGTATGGCAGATAGAGAGACCGTGTTTAAGCGCATAGCAGCCATACTTGACAGCTTGCAAGAGACCCAGCAGTAGCCCTAAGCAGCACGATTGATGGCTCCAAGCTTTATTGATGAGGTAAAACTCTATGCCCAGGCAGGGCATGGGGGCCCTGGTGCCGTACATTTCAGAAGAGAAAAATTTGTCCCCAAAGGAGGGCCTGATGGAGGCGATGGCGGCAGAGGAGGCCACATCATCTTACGCGGCAATCAGCAACTATCTACCCTACTACACCTCAAGTACCGGAAACATCTAGCAGCAGCAAATGGCCAACCTGGCCAAAGAGGCTGCCGAACAGGCGCTGATGGCCATGATATCGTACTAGAAGTACCTTTAGGCACCGTAGCCAAGCAGGCTGCTTCAGACCAAGTATTGCTAGAAATAACCCAAGCACAGCAACAAGTTTTGTTAATGGAAGGTGGCAGCGGAGGATACGGCAATACACACTTCAAGGCTGCTACACAGCAAGCACCCCGCTATGCACAGCCTGGGAAACCAGGCTGTGCAGGTTGGATAAATCTGGAGCTGAAGCTCCTAGCAGACGTAGGCTTGGTAGGCCTGCCCAATGCAGGCAAATCTACGCTCCTCTCAGTCCTCTCAGCAGCAAAGCCTAAAACTGCTAGCTACCCCTTTACTACCCTCGTACCCAACCTAGGCGTAGTGTGCTACCAACCAGGTCAGACCTTTGTACTCGCAGATATCCCTGGTATCGTCTCAGGAGCTGCCAAAGGAAAGGGCTTAGGGACACGTTTCTTACGGCATATAGAACGCAATACAATCTTGTTATTTACTATAGCCGCAGACACCCCTGATGTCTCCCAAGCCTATGCCACGTTAGTATACGAGCTAAAATCCCATGACCCTGCGCTATTGGATAAGGCAAAGCTGGTAGTCATCGCTAAAGCCGACTTGATAGATGAGCGTAGCCAAGAGAGAATCATCCAAGCATTACCCAGGAACATAGCACATACCTTTATCTCTGCAGTCACAGGCCAGGGCCTAAGCCTGCTGAAAGATAAAATATGGAGTATGTTGCATCCACGCTTATAAGAACTGCTGGTGCGGTGTGACCTGTCGTCCTGCAGCCACCGACTTATGGCTGTTACGATCAATAAATCTAGTAGTCTTTTTGCCAAACTAACGCAATTGGTCCATAAGGAGCTTAAAAATTATTTGAGGCTTATCTACCTCCTCTCCTACAAAAACGTATTAAACTCGATCCCCACCCTCCTCTACCTAGAACAGCCATGGGCTCCGATAGCCTCAAGGAGATTCTGGCCATTGCTACTTACGCTCAGAAGAGGATAGAGGATAATAGGTCTCCCCGATCGCGGCTACTATATTATGCCTCTGGAGATGTGTACCAGCCAACCATCTTGTAGACACAGCAGTTTTATCGTATCTTTGCCCAATCTTAAGAAAAACTTCTCACCAAGATGCGTCAAATCCCTCATGCTATGAGGAGTGGCAGTTGCAGACCTACCTTGCAGTTATGCAATACATGGCTGTCACAGCTTGACCACTGGAAGCGTAGCAAGAAAGAAAAGATCCAAAAACCAAGAGGCATACTGGGCACACAAGATCCTTACTGTCCAGATTATTCGCTGCTCTGTATTTTCATTTTCTCCCAGCAGTACTGATCGTTATGAAACAATTCTGGAATAGTGAAACACAACCAGCTCCTAGCAAGCACTCACATATCCGTGCGTGGGGCCGCTCTGTCATTTTTGTTATTGTAGGGGTTGCCCTGTTCAATTGGCTGTTGTTCCAAACATTTTTCATCCCCACCGCTTCCATGGAGCAGACCTTGCTAGCCGGAGACGTCATCTTGGTCAATAAATTACACTATGGCGCACGTACCCCGCAAACACTGCTACAACTACCCTTGATGTACCAAACTATTCGAGGTACACGCATCCCTTCCTATCTATCTTGGATTCAGCTGCCTATATATCGTCTCCCAGGCTTCTCTACAGCCAAAAGAGGAGATAAAGTAGTTTTTAACTGTACCACAGAGCTAGACAAACCCGTAGATCAAAGAACATACTACATCAAAAGATGCATAGGGCTCCCTGGAGATGTAGTGCGTATGGACAAGCTACAGCTATATGTTAACGAAGAAGTGCAGCCATCCTATCCAAATCTACAACATAGCTACCACCTCAAGACATCAGCAAGACTCAGTGATTGGTTCTTTCGTAAGCACAACATCAGCAAATACGTGGCCACACAGCAAGGCTACCTGATATACACTACTGCACAGACAGCAGCTCAGCTAGCACAGCTCCCATATGTACAAGCTGCGCCTGCTAACATCACACCCTCAGTATCTTTTGACCCCAAGGTTTACCCTAACAGCCCGCTTTACCCTTGGAACAAAGATAATTTTGGCCCCCTAACCATTCCTGCACAGGGCATGACCATCCCTATCAATGCAACAACTTTAGCACAATACGCCCCAGTCATTACACACTACGAAGGCCACAAAAACGTACGCATAGCCGAAGATCAGCTCTGGATCAACGAGCAACCAGTCAAAGAATATACCTTCCGCCAGAACTATTTCTTTGTCATGGGCGACAATAGGCACGATTCTTACGACTCACGCTTTTGGGGATTTCTACCAGCTGACCACCTCGTAGGCAGAGCAGTTTTTATTATATTTTCGCTCGATCCTAAGAAAACAGCTTTCGCTAAAATCCGTTGGGGACGTTTGTTCCGAAGGATAGATAGCTTGGTAGGTTAGTAGATTCAATAGAAGCAAGCCAGCTTATCGCCTTGGTGTATCGCTAAGGAGGAAAGTCCGAGCAACACAGCGCACCCTACTTCCTAACAGGAAGGCTCCTGGCTAGTAGGCTAGGAGACAGCCAGTGCCACAGAAAACAAACCGCCTAGTAAATAGGCAAGGGTGAAAAGGTGTGGTAAGAGCGCACCGCTTTGTTGGTGACAACAAAGGCATGGCAAACCTTAGGGGTTGCAAGGCCCAGTAAGTATGCTTTCCCATCAAGGATAACAGGTTGCGCGCCTGTGTCTCGGCCAACTGAGAGGCATACGGGTAGGCCGCTAGAGGCTGCCCAGCGATGGTAGTCCCAGATCAATGATAAGCATGCCCTGCTAGCAGGAGCATACAGAACTCGGCTTATCGGCTTGCTTTCTATTTTTGAAGCCACTTTCGAGTGATTGATAGATCTATCGGCTCCAGCAAATCATCCAATGACCAAACACGACGGTCGCGACATTGCTCATGCAGTCCATAAGCTCTGGAGTAGGTACCATACTTAGGGTTACCGATTTGCTACGTTCTGTCCTGCATGTTCCCTGAGCTGGCTACGCTAGTGTTACGTAAATAGAGGCCGAAAACTTTCTCCGGCCCTTCCGTAACCCAAGCCATCAGTGCAGGTATCTAGGCATCGAAGGGTTTACGATGCCTGCGAGTATACACAGTATTAGCGGTAGCCATGTGTACACTTGTCTAGCAAACATACTCCAGCCAACTTGCTGCTACATCAGAGAAATAGCCTTACACCATTGGCCGCCTTAAGTAGTTAGTACTTTGTAGGACACAGCTGCGGGGTTATAAAGCGGAGTAGTCCAGCGGTTCGCCAGTAACTACCTACCCAACAACCTTCACACCACTCTATTAGTATCTTCCGCAGTAATACTGAAAGAATAGGATCATGGTGGCTGCTGACATTTTTCAGCTATTTATTGCTTCTAGAACGGCGCTAGAGCTAGGCAAGCAATAAAAGAGGGTAGCTTCAGCCACCCTCTTTACGCCACGGAAGTGAATCTGTAGCTACTAACTCAGCAAGCTTAGCACATCCCAGCTAGTCGCAAGTTTAATAAAATTTCTACCTAAATTAAACTGTCTGCCATACTCAATCTCGAACAAAACTTGCTTGGGCAATCGCCATCTCAAACAACCACCAAAACCCCAATAGAGTGATTGCGGATAAGTATAGGTCGCATTACCCGTGATGCAGATTGCAGGAGCTAAGAAACTTCTCCCTTTTTTATTAGCAAAAAAGTCATATCCCCCCGCAAGTCTAAGCGTCCCCGCGTGGTCTGTGTCAGATAAACCTTTTGCTGTATCTGCACTATTGTAATAAAGTAAATCTAATCCAGCTACCCAGCTTCCTCCCGCATTCAGTACATTATCAGAAAATGTGTGTTCTGCAAATACCCCTATCGCTCGGTTTGTGGGGATTTCCGGGGAGGTGGGAGCGTTAAAAACACTGCCCTTGACTCCACCGCTCGATGGCAAAGACGCTGCATGTAAACTACCCAGCGAAACCGCTAGTGCGCTCATTAGTATTAAAGTTGTCCTTTTCATAGTACTAAGCTTGTTATTTGTGTAATTCATAGTTTATAAATTGGTTATGGTATAATCACTAAAATTCTTCTTTCAATCTGCAAAAATAATATCAAAGGTACAAAAAACAAAAAAATTTTTTCTGAGAAGCTATTCCCAGTATATGAGACACGGACCTCGAAGCTTAAGCAGGAGCCCATGCCAAAAAGTAGCCAAAATGCGCAACTCCTCCACGCTCCACAAAACCAATACAGCTTGCATCGCGCTATCAGTGCTTTTGATATATACTACTTATATTTACACAACCACACACTCGTGCATCTGTGGGTATGTTGTACGACCTCGTCAGTCTGTTCTTCCCAGCCTATTGCTTATCTTGCTCGGTAGTGCTGGTTACTAGCGAGCAATGGCTGTGTACAGCATGTGCTGCTGAACTACCCCAGACTGACTACCACCTAGCCCTAGACAATCCTGCAGCGCAAAAGTTCTATGGTAGAGTACCTACAACATATGTCGTAGCTTGGGGAAGGTATAGAAAAGGCAATGCAGTTCAAAAGCTAGTACATCAGCTCAAGTATAAAAACAAGCCCGCCATTGGGGAGGCACTTGGTAAGCGCTATGGCCTGATACTCAGTAAAATGCAGTGGAGCAGGAGCTTCGACTGGATTGTGCCTGTTCCGTTACATGCCCGGAAACTCCGCCAGAGAGGTTATAACCAGAGCGATTACTTTGCCAGGGGCCTATCTGCATCGCTAGCTATTCCATGGCATAGTCAATGCCTGAAACGCAGCAAAGAAACAGATACCCAAATCCAAAAAGGCCGCATAGCACGACTCCATAACCTAGCTCATGCCTTTGATGTAACCGATAGCAGCATAGTCCAGGGAAAGCATATACTCTTAGTAGACGATGTGATCACAACTGGGGCTACGCTAGAGGCATGCGCTTTGTCGCTTTTAGCAGTCAGTGCCAGCAAAATCAGTATGGCTGCCATTGGAGTAGCAGAGTAGCAGCCTAGCCTAGCAGGAAGAGCCAAAATTTTTTAAGCAAGCCATCCAAGTCCTGGAGGCCATCGACAACATAGTTGTATCGTTGACTGGGGAGGCCGTACTAGGTTTTTACCCTTCCGAAAGACAGGAGGTAGCTAAGCGGTAAAGACCCTCGAGCTCCTTATGGGTTACTCATAGCAGCCTTGGCAAACAAAGAATGCAGGCTAGTAATGTTAGCTTATGTACGTCTCTGGGTAACATATAGCATAATAAATGTGTCTAGATCCTGAGTCTACGCCAAGCAAGCCAGCTACGGCAGCAACCAGCTGAGCAGTCCAAAAAAGCACAAGAGTATGATATACACATACCGCCCCAGCCTATTGCATACGTGGAAATCAAACTGATAGTACAACATGAGCAATCCCCAAGATACCCCATACCAGCCTACATAGTTGAGCAACGGAACCACTCCTCGGGGCCAATGCCAGAAGTCTAAGCAGCTAGCTAATGACTCTAGCAACACATCTAGCCCCACCAACATCCAGGCGCCTACGAGGCTCCTTATTAGGTTATGCACGGGCAACTGTCCCAGGATATTGCCTACAGTATAGGTTAGCACTAGCCAATTGAGGCCAATAATCAAAGGCACGTCGCCTAGCTGCCAGCCTAGGGTAGCACCATAGTAATAATGACCAAAAGGTAGCCCTGTCCTGACCCCGATTACTTCTACTCCGAAACCTATAAGCCAGGCAAGTAAGCAGTATAGCGCTAAGGACTTGCGTTGAGGCGTATGATATGCCAAGAGTAGCAAGGCTGTAAGCAGCAAAGTAAACGGCGTCAGGGTCAGAAAATACGGCCGATAGGGCGTGAGTAAGCCCAGTAAGCCTACGGTATACAAGGCTACCAGGAGGCCAACGGTAATGCGTAAGCGATAATTATCGATTGGGACCAAAATAGGCTTGCTCAATCAGCTCAGCTACAATTTTAGCAGAAAATAGGCACAAAGGTATGCCGCCACCTGGATGTACCGTACCCCCACAAAAATACAACCCCTTAAACTGCCAAGAGAAATTAGGATGACGCCTAAAGACAGCCAGTTGGCTGCTAGTATCAGCACCATAGATAGCACCCTGGTGGGCTAGGGTATCTGCTGCTATACAGCGAGGATCCCAAATACTTTCACTAACAATCAGCGGCTCTATAGCAGTAGCCAGCATCCGAGTTAGCTTCCCGAGCACATTCGTCCTGGCTTGTACCACCAGCTCGTCCCAGCGTTGGCCTTGGTCAGCAGGCACGTTGATCATCACGAACCAGTTTTCCTGACCTACTGGGGCATCTGTAGCATTCTCTTTGGCGCTTACATGCACATAGACCGTGGGATCATCTGCAATGCGTTGATGCCGGAAGATGGCTTCAAACTCCTGCTGGTAGCTAGTACTGAAGAAAATATTATGTAAAGATAGCTCCTGCAGCACAGCATCCATACCCCAATAAAAGATAAGGGCAGAACTAGAGCGCCCTTGCTGCATAAACTGCCTAGGTAGTTGTGCACAAGGCAATAATCGCTGGTAGGTAGCTACCACATCCATGTTACTCACAACCACATCGGTTGGTATCTTTTCTGTACCTATTCGAATACCTTGAGTGCTCCCTTGGCTAACCAGAATCTCTTCTACTAGGGTGCTGAAATGGTACCGGACCCCAAGCTGCTTGCTCAGCTTGAACAACTGCTGTATGATGCTATATGTGCCCCCCTGAGGGAAGAAAGTTCCGATGTTATGCTCCAAGTGCGGAATCATTTGTAGCATGCCAGCAGCAGTGTAGGGATTAGCGCCTTGGTAGGTAGCAAAGCGATTGAATAGCTGCACAAGCTTCGGATGCTTGAGCTGCGCAGTATTGACCTGGTTGAGGCTACTCATGAGGGGCAGCTGGAAGATACGCATGAGCAGCTGGCGGGCATCGCTAGAAGCGTAAGTGGGCCACTGGTGTAGCGAACGCTCTAAGAAAGTCTTTCTGGTCAGCTCAAATAGCCTGCCACTTCTAGCCAGGTAGTGCTCTACCACCTCAGCAGCGATGCCCAGTTTACCAGATACCTCTTGGCCAAACTGCTTTGCATCAGTATAAGCGGTCAGGATCGTCTTGTCCTCGTAGAAATACCGACAAGCCACTGGCAAGCGTTTATAGCTCAAGTAAGCACGAGGGTCTTGATGAGCCAGCGCGAAAAGTTCTTCCACGAGCTCAGGCATGGTAAAGAGCGAGGGGCCCCTATCAAACCGAAAGCTATCCTGGGTAAAGCTAGCTATCTTACCCCCTGGCGTACGCTGCGCCTCGTATACATCTACTTCAAAGCCCTTGAGCGCCAGCCGTATGCTGCAGGCTATTCCTGCAATGCCAGCACCGATAATAGCAACCCTCACCATGCCTAATTAATTGAACAATAAGGCCCAAAACTACCTACCTTTATATATTTTCCAAGACTATAAAGTTAACCAAGTATTGGCCCAGCCTGTACCAGGGTAGCGGCTCGCTGAGCATATGGCAGGGTATCAAGGATGATAGAATGCCCCAAAAGGTACAGGGCGTAGCCAGCTGAGGCCAGAAAAAATCTCCTCTGTACGATCTAATGGCTAGCTTTGCCCCTCACTGTGATAGACCGAGTAGTCATTAGCTACCTTTTATGCTAAATTTGCATGCATGCAAGAAGCCGAACGCCAACATCTGAAGCAACAGTTCAGTATCATCGGGAACTCACCCCCGCTGAATAGAGCCATTGAAGTAGCTGCACAAGTAGCGCCTACAGCTATGACGGTACTGATCACTGGGGAGAGCGGTACTGGCAAAGAATCTTTTTCTAAGCTTATTCATAGCCTGAGCCCCTACAAGCATGGAAAATTCATTGCCATCAACTGCGGAGCTATTCCAGAAGGTACCATTGACTCTGAGCTATTTGGTCATGAAAGGGGAGCCTTTACAGGTGCGGCTGAGGCACGGAGAGGATACTTTGAGGAAGTCGATAAGGGTACCATCTTTCTGGACGAAATCGGAGAAATGCCTCTAGGCACACAGACACGTCTCTTACGCATCTTAGAATACGGAGAGTTCATTAAGGTAGGTTCTTCCAAAACTCAGAAAGTCAAAGTCAGGGTCATCGCTGCTACCAATGTAGATCTGTTAGAAGCTGTCAATAAAAGTAAGTTTAGAGAAGACTTGTACTACAGGCTTAGCACAGTACCCATATATATTCCCCCCCTTAGAGAAAGAGGTGCAGACATCACCCTGCTATTCCGTAAGTTTGCCACCGAGTTTGCCGATCAGTACTACGTAAAGCCTATTCACCTCACCCAAGACGCCCAAGAGATGCTACTGCGCTATCGCTTCCCGGGTAATATACGCCAGCTAAAGAATCTGGTAGAGCAAATTTCTGTACTAGAAATAGATAGGACTATCACCCAGGAAAAGCTAGCCCAGTATCTACCACAAGCACAACCCACCTTGCCAGCGCTCTACCAGCCTGCTCATGTAAAGGAAGGACTCCACGAACGAGAGATTCTATACCGAATCCTCTTTGATATGAGAAGAGATATGAACGAGCTCAAAGGGTTAGTTCGTGATTTTCTTGATACGCGTAACGTGGATAATGAAGTTATCAAAGCACTTCCTAAGCACTTGCCAGGCATAGCAGCAGCTGTCACAACTTTGCCTAACGCCACCCAAGGTACTGATCCCGATCTTGCTGATCAGCAGCAGCACCCAAAGCCTTCAGCAGCCCTCCAGGCTGTAGACGAAGAAAATCTATCTATAGAAGTCAAAGAAAAGGAACTGATTGGTAAGGCCCTTGCAAGACACAGCCACAACCGTAGAAAGGCAGCTGAAAACCTAGGGATCTCTGAAAGAACTTTGTATAGAAAAATAACCCAATATGGCCTGGAGCAAACTTCGTAGTACAAGCGGTCCGCTTATCATAGCCCTGCTGTGCCAGGGATTCCTTAAGTATTCTTTTCTAGGAACTTCCTTGTCTACAGCAGTTAAGACATTTTCTATCCAGGATTTTCAGCCAAGCGTAGCCCTAGGCCCTGCAGACTTAGCCCAGCAACTTACTGAGAAGCTGAGTAGCGAGCTACTCCACAAAACCTCACTCAGACAAGTAGCCACGGATGGTGATATTCAGTTTGAAGGCACAGTCACTGGATTTAAGCGTGCGTTCATAGCCCCCCGAAACGATGAGCAAGCAGGTACAGCCGGTCGTATCCAGCTTACGATCACGCTACAAGTAAGCTACAGCAATGCGCATGACCAGGAATTTGCCTTCAGTGAGAAGACCTTTGTGCAATCTGCAGATATGGATTCCACGGCCAATGCAGTCGCAGAAGAGCCTAAGCTGGTAGCGGAGATTGTATCCAGGCTGATCAAAGACATACTCGATGCGTCGGTAGCTAACTGGTAAGGCGATGGGAAACCGCTCTAAAGTTCTGTATAAGTCACGTGGGCACGGAGAGCAACTTCTGGCTTACCCTCCGAGTTCTCTACAAGGTCAGTGATAAAGCCATATCATCCCTGAGGCAATGTGCTATACCCATACTCCTGACTAGCTAGCTGGTGCGCTGCTAGCCAAGTCTGCTTACAACCAAGACCTGCCAAGGTCCAGGGAACTTCCCAGGTGGATTTGTTAAAATTCTTTGTAACCTCCCAACTGGTATAAACTGACAGCCACACGAGCTATGGGCCTTGGCAGTGATACAGATAGCGGTTTAGTCAAAGCAACGATCATTGCACAGTGACCTATCTGGCACAGATTTATGGCTAGGTAAGGCAAGCTGTAGTGTGCGATAGCTATGCTATTGCAAGCAGTGATTGGAATCTACCCGAAAAGTCTTACTTTGCTCTTCTGGCATAGGAACTCAAAACGCAACAAAATGTTTACGCTACAAGTCGTCCTAACGATTGTCACGGCCATACTGCTCATCCTGGCCGTTTCTTTACAAAGCTCTAAAAAAGAAGGATTGAGCAGTTCCTTAGGTAGCCTAGATGCTAGTCAGCTGCTAGGCATTCAGCGAAGCGGTGATATACTGGAACAAATTACGTGGTGGCTTATGATCAGCTTATTCACCTTAAGTCTCGGCACCGCTGTATTTCTGCAAAAAGACCACGAGCTACCTACAAGCCCTAACCTAGAGCGTATACAAGACCAGTACCTATCACCCAAGCCTGACCAGGAAGGCGAAGCTACTATAGCGGAAAACAGCGTGCCCATCAGATAGTGTTTGCTAGGCCGTCTACAGCCCTTGTAGCAAGGAGTACTGTTATTTCCCCGTTGTGATTCCCTGGGCCGTTCTGCAGGGCGCACATTGTATGCCGGATATGTTGCACGTATCGGCAGCAGCCTGCTGCCGATACTGATTTTCTCATCTACCAAGCTCCTTTAGCTAGGACAGCTTTACCTTTTGCAAGGCTTGTCTGTCTTTGTTGGCCGGAGGTAGCCTTGGTAGTAGAGGTAGCCGTTCAAAACTGGCCCAGAAGGCGCATTTGTTAGTACTTGATAGCTGCTTTGATCTGAGCAGCTACCGTAGCCAGCTCTTCCTGGGTAAGCTTCAGCGGCGGCTTGCTGAAGTCAATGTCATAAGTGCTATTGATGGGTACGAGATGTACATGTGCATGAGGTACTTCTAGGCCTACTACCGCTACCCCCACACGCCGACAGGGGACAACCTGCTGGATCCCGCATGCTACTCGTTTAGCAAAAACGAGAAGTTCCCTCAGGATGCTGTCATCTAGGTCAAATAAGTAGTCTACCTCCTGTTTGGGTATGACCAAGGTGTGTCCACGCGCTATTGGATGGATGTCTAGCAAGGCCAAGTATTGTGCATGCTCTGCAACAATATGGCCTGGGATAGTTCCTTGGATAATCTGTGTAAATATGCTCGCCATAGATAGCCTAGTAAAGCTCTGCTGGCCTAAAAGATGATTCTATAGCTTTCATAAGCTGATATTCAATATCACAAATTCGAACTTCCCAGCAGGTGCTTCTACGACGGCAGTTTCTCCTACTTTTTTCCCCAGCAGTCCTTGCCCCAGAGGCGAGTCTATGGATACTTTTCCTGCTTTAAGATCTGCTTCTTCTTCAGAAACAAGCATATAGGTGACCTCATCCCCATTCTTTTTGCGCTTGATCTTTACCTTAGCCAAGATAGAGACTGAGGTAGTATTGATTTCTTGTTTAGCAATAACCCGTGCACCAGCTACCACCGCTTCTAGCTTAGCAATTCTGTGTTCTAATAGCCCTTGTGCTTCCTTAGCTGCCTCATACTCAGCATTCTCGCTTAGGTCGCCTTTATCCCTAGCATCAGCTAGCTGCTCTGCTACACGAGGCCTTTCTTGGACCTTCAGCTTAGAGAGCTCTTCTTTAAGCCTCTGTAGCCCCTCTTCAGTGTAATAGGATGACTTTGCCATAATTCTATTTTTTATTCCTTTTGTACTTAGGATCTATCATGTTGCTACCGCCAGTCTTGTAACCAGCACGGGAGGGACTTCTCTTTAAAGTGCGGGGGCGCGAAGTTGCTTGCAGGGCTGCCTTACTATACTGTGTGGGAGTCAATGGCTGGTCACAGATAAAGCAATGGCTACGGATTATTTGTTATTTTAGCAAGGAGCAATAATAGAAAGCCTCCTACAGCAAACCAAAAGGTGTAAGCGCTGATGGCAGGGATGATGATGAGCTGGAGCTGCATACTTACAGCTACCAAGACAATAATAATGGCCAAGGTTCTCAGCTTGAGCTTTATTTGCCGATTCATATCTTTGCTTGGGTTTTGACACTAATATAGCGTATTTAGCACGCTCCCACAAAGATTAATCTAGTATAAGAGAGGTACGATGATAGTTTCGGATATGCTACCAGTGAAAAGCTTGCTTGAGGCAGGGGAGGTAGTAGCTATTCCTACGGAGACGGTGTATGGATTGGCTGGCAATGCCTACAATGAGGTAGCAGTATGCAAGATTTTTCAGACCAAGCAGCGTCCTCGGTTTGATCCGCTGATCGTGCATGCTAGCTGCATAGAACAAATAGGAGATTTCGTTAAAGACTTCCCTCCAGAAGCTCAAGACCTGGCTAAGAGCTTCTGGCCGGGTCCACTGACGCTACTTCTACCCAAGAAAGCCATTATTCCGGATGCGGTCACGGCAGGGCTGCATAGCGTAGCGGTTAGGGTTCCTAACCATCCGCTTACACTGGCATTGCTACGAACTTTGTCTTTTCCTTTAGCGGCACCCAGTGCCAACCTTTTTGGCTACATCAGCCCTACTACGCCCCAGCACGTCTATGACCAACTGGGTGAGAAGGTCCCTTACATTGTAGATGGTGGTACTTGTAGGGTAGGTATCGAGTCTACGATTGTGGGCTTTGACCAGGGTAGGCCAGCTATCTATCGGCTAGGGGGTATCAGTGTAGAAGCTATTGAGGAGATTATAGGGCCTATTGGGGTAGTCAACCATGCCTATCACAGACTCCAGGTTCCTGGCGGACTACTACACCATTATGCACCGCAGAAACCGCTTAAGCTTGGAAAAATCTCGATGCTTATTGAGCAGCACAGCCGCCAGCGGTTGGGCATCCTGGCTTTTGACCACTACTATGAGGGTATAGATCCTCACTATCAAGTCGTGCTAGCTCCTACGGCTAGCTTAGAAGAAGCGGCCCAGAATCTTTTTGCTGCTCTACGAAAGCTGGATGCAATGCCGCTTGAGCTAATACTGGCGACTTATGTGCCTAATGTAGGGCTCGGGAGAGCCATTAATGAGCGACTCAGCCGGGCAGCTAGCGTTATGGGGTGATGGGGTAGGAGATCCTGCTTGCTAATCGAGTACACACTTTGGTAGATTTTACCAAAGGTAGCAAGGTGGCGGTCAAGGGGAAAGCCCCTTAGGGTAGCCAAAGTGATTTACAAGCTGCGAATACTTGCTTCACTTAGCCCTTTCAGCTCACTGATGAGGGGTATATCCAGCCCTCGGGAGCGCCTCTGGCGGGCCATCGACGCTCAGCTGTCACTAGAGCGCGATCTCTTCATACTTCAAAGCCACTTCCTTCCCACAAAAAGCTAGGCAAACTTGTAGCAGCTTCTTGACATGGGCATGGGCTTGGCCTGCGTCCCATAACCCTTTGTCGAGATCTTCCATAAGCCTGCCTCGGCTACGGCCGCTAGCTCTGATACATCCTGGCCCACCTTGTACTCGACCACCAGGGCCTGGTCTTTTCCATAAGCTGCTCTGGGGATCAGCACCACATCTGCAGGGCCCCGGCCGCTCTCCCGTTCGCTCTCGATCTGGTAGGAGGGAGATAAGATACTCAGTAAGCATAGCATGAACCCGCTGTAGAAGGCCTCCCCTACCTTATCTCCTGTCTGGTAGAAGCTCGCTGAGCTATGCAAGAGCTCTCGGAGCGTAGTCTCAAATTCCAATACCTTCCCCACCTTTAGGTTTGTACTATTCAAAGTAGCTATTATTGTTATTGGTCTGTGAACCCTGGGGGAAAGCTGAAGGCTTTTCCATAAGTTCAGAGCTAAGAACAGCGGCGAATTATCTCCCCTACTAGCAAAGACCTATTGCGCGATTTAATCCGCTTTTCTTTTATGTTCGGTATCGATGTATCGAAACAACACTTAGATTAGGCAGTGGTTCAAGATGGGAAAGTACTAGCCAATAAGGGCTGTGATAATACACCCAAAGCCATACTTAAAGCAATCAAAGGGCTTCCAAAGCAGGTTAATGGGTTAAATCTAGCCAATACTTTGTCCTCTTTAGCGCATACAGGCATTTATGCCTATCCCTTGCTATACGCTTTGAAGCAAGAAGAAGCGAGCATTTGGCTAGAGCAGGCTATCCAGACTCAACGTATCTTCCCAATAGCAGGTTTTGTCTAGATGCAGGAAGGGAATACCAAAGCTAAGCACCGTATCAGCGACAAATTTCCTAATTCCCGTCTCTTCATGCGGCCTTTCATGGCGAGAGAAGCCGTATTGTCTGGCAAGCGAGAAAGTCTCCAGGCCACATTGGAGCAACCTTGGCCCACGATGCTAGGGCAACGCTCTGGGAGGGTTGGACTTGCTTGCTCCCGAGCTTGCAGGATCCTCTGCGGCTGTGCAGTGCTTCGCTGCCCCTAGCCTTCTTGCTCAAGCCACTCTAGGTCTGCCCTGGATAGCTTGCCTACTACTAGCCTATATGAATCATCGATCCACTATTTCATTGCTTCTGGGAGGAATAGTGCTCGCACCTAAACTCCTCTATTTTAAAGACAGCATCACTTTAGGTGATGTTATGGAAAGCTTGTATGGGGGGAGGTATGCTAAGATAGGAACAGGGGTTATAGGGTTCTTATTTTCTGTCCTGATAGTGGGTAGCCAGATATGGGCACTGGGGTATATAGGTGCTGCTTTTTTAGAAATGGCACCAGAGAGGGCCATCTGGGGAATAGGACTCATTTTGATCCTGTACTCTTCTATGGGAAGTATTCGGTCCGTAGCCATTACAGATGTATTACAGTTTTTAGCCCTCACACTTATCGTCAGTATGATGGCTAATATGACAGATCAGCCTGTCAGGGGTACTTCGATCTGTTCGTACCGTGTTCCAGTGCTTCTTGTTCATGTGGTAGCCAGGGGTAACCTCTTCATATGCGTCTCTGAGTTGTATGGCAGTTTCTGGATTGCACTTGAGATTGATTCTCTCGAAGGCATCTATAGCTGCTAAGGTAAGTATCTTACCTCTGACTTTGTACACGAGCGTTTTTGCGTCAAAAAGAAATGCTTCGGTAACCTCTTACTGCCTTAAGCAGTAGTTTCTATAGGCTTCGATATCCATGTTGCTCTAACGAGGCCCCCTGCTCAGCACTTGCGCACACCTACTTTTTAGCTCCTGAGCCGCCTCGTGTAGCTCCAGCCGCTCTGCCAGCGGCACATAGAGCTGAACCGTCTCCTCGGCTACTCGCTGCTGCTTGGACAGCGTACGGTGGCCACTGATCGTACGCATGTTATGCATCCGGTCTGCCAGCTTCACATACAGACCACGTGTGTTGCCCCTGCGCTCCAGCCTGCTTAGCTTCTCCTGAGCCGATAGTCTGATCTTGAAAATGCTACCCTCCACGCTCTGCAAGTGCGTTACTGTATCTACCACCGACGCCGTCTCCTGGCCAAACACCGCTTCGATATGATGCAACAGTATCGAGGTGTCCTCTACCGTGTCATGGAGCAATGCACCCAAGATCGTAGGCTGGTCCGTGTTGTAGTCCAGAACTATCTGTGCTACCGTGAGGGGGTGTAAATAAAAGGGCTCCCCTGAATGCCTGGCTACCGGACCGTGG
>JBCCGO010000015.1:0-20730 GCA_039029235.1 Bacteroidota bacterium
AGAAAGTGTCATGCGGAGTTTTGATCTTCTTGTTCATGGAGAGCTATCGTTTCGGTGCTTGTAGATCCAGCAGGTAATAAGTTGCTGACTGGCTTTGCGGGGAAGTTAAAGCATTTACCCAGAAGATGATACAGATGAGTAAGCGGACTGCAACTGCAGCTTCCCCCTTACAGCAGCCCTAGTGCGAGGGAGGATCTGGGGGCCCCTGGCAAGGCGGCCCCCAGGGCGAGGAGGGAGGAGATATGCTAAGCGCTGTTGGTCAGAAGGATGCAGGGCAGCAACTGAGAACCTCCTCGATCACTCCTCTTCCTGACGCATCTGGCAGACCATGGGCTACTCAGTTTCCACTAAAGTATGACTTGTTCGTACCGCAAAGCTACCTGCTTGCCACAGAAAGCTAGACAGACGTGTAACAGCTGCTTGACATGTGCATGTGCCTTAGCTTGCGTACCATAACCCTTCGAGTGCCAGACTCGCTAAGCCTGACAAGTCCTGACTCACCTTGTACTCGATCACCAGGGCTTGGTCCTCATGGGTTATCTTCGCGATCAGTACAGCATCTGGCCTACCCAGACCACTCTTCCATTTGCTCTCGATCAGATATTAGGGGGATAAGCTACTCAGTAAGTAGAGTATGAAGCCAGTGTAGAACAACTCACCTACCCTAGACCCTGTCTGATGGAAGCTCATCGAACTTTGTAATAGCTCTTGCAAGCCCTCAACAAAAGCTTCTAAAGGACTAAGTTTTCATGATAAAACAAAGTGCATAATAGGGTGGACGATTTTCGTGTGCTTCATTATCACCATCCGACGGTATGGTGTGTCCATGCGACCCCCCATCGAATATATCTATTATAGCACCCTCCCCATCTGGGGAAGTAGTAACACGATCGTTGGCTATAGGCTTCCCCTTATGTAGCCCACCACGTACACTATGTCTATGATACCCATCTCCCCCAACGTTTCCGGTATGATTATGTCTAGGCATTTGAGATTTCTTCAAGGTAACATATTCTTCTCCGCCATGCGAGCCCACGGTGTAGTTAGAAAGATCCTTTCCCTCGCCTGCTCCTACAATAAAACGACTTCGTAAGTCGGGGCTACTTTTTTGTCCATCACATAGCACCCACCCTGCAGGGATCTCATCTACTTTGCCACTCCACATAATAATGCTTCCTTTCGGCAGCAAAACATACCCATTTTCTTGCAGCCTGCCTTCCGAGCTTTTTAACGTTGCTAATGCCGTACTAATTTCCCTAATTTTCTCTAGATACAGGTGTAAAGACGATAGATCCAAGGTGAGGAAACTAAAGGAAGTCGATGCTTTTCCCAAAACGGATAATAAACGCTCAGCCTCAGAAAAGTTATGAGCCGCGCAATACCAACAAAACCTCAACTCTTGCTCCCGGAGCCAACTGGAAATACGATCTCGTGCGCTAGTGAGCAGCTGCTCAATCTTCTCATGTTCTATCACCAATAACCGCTCTAAGCAACGAAAATGAGCCGAGGATGCAACAACATCGCCCTGCGACAAGGTAGCTCCTAACTCTTCCTCAATCGAAGCCCCTATGTCATGCAACGCATTCTTATCACTATCGCTCAGCGATACGGACAAAATCGACGACGATGACGGTATCTGCTCCAGCTCACCTAACGCCTTTAGACAATCTTGACGGGACCACCAACCTGCTGGATGGTCCCGACCTGTCCCAAGGGATAGGGGATCGAATATGAACAAACGATCTCTCAAGAACGACAGACTACTATCGCTAACATAGCCGTCCATGTAACCTTCCCAAACCTCCTCCCCCGTTAACTCAGCATGGGGGCACTTCGATATGCCCAGAAGAAGAGATTTCTCGTACTTGGGGATAGTTTCTTTATTACCTAGCAAAGCTATCAATGTAGCTAGCAAGTCCTCAAAAGCTTGCCCTCGTAGTGCCGTTAGGCTAGGAAAGTCCACCAAAACCACCATCCGCAGGCTCTTCGCCCCAGACAAGACTTGCTTGATGTTCACTGCATTGGCTATGTTGATCTCTACGCCCCTATTGTCATTAAAGCCTGGACAGTCACCGTAGGTAATCCCATCTACTTCTGCTACCTGAGGTATGAATGTCTTAGAACCAACATGACCGATCGGCATTACCTCATCTCGATCACCGCCCGAAGACCTGCTCTGTACTTCCAATACAGGTCTACTCTTGTGCTGATCACGCTTAAACTGGCAACCAGCCAGGTAGTTAATAAATGTGCTCTTCCCAGCTCCTGTATTCCCCAGTACAATCACGGCGTCTTTCCCTTTGATCGCCTCGGCATTGACCTGACCATAACGCACACAATCTGTTAATAAGCTAATCTGCTCTGAACGCGTAAAAGTTTTCTTAGGATCTGCTAAACGATCGGCTATCAAAGGATAGACTTCCTCAGGGCTCTTGCCAGCTGCAATCTGTTCCCGAAGAAGGTCCAGCGAGCTCCGGGAGAGGGAGGGAGGAGATACCTCCTGCTCTCCACTCCCTGAAGCCTCGCCTTCAACGCCTCCTTTCAAACCTAGCTCGCCCACATAGACAACTTCCTCCAGAGTAGGGGACAGATTCCTCCCTAGTACATGGATCTGGCGTTGTCTATACCAGCTAGGCCGCTTGCTTAGTACTGCTAGGCTACCGGTAACATCTTCGCCACAACCACTCACGACAGGCAAGACAACCTGGCGAGAAAATGTACCTAGCCGAGAAGATACTGCTGCACGCCACTTCCCCTCTTGGTAGAAAAAGCGTACTGTCTCACCTCCTAGGGCTGTAGAGGACAAGTTGCTACCAACGGGATGCACTTCGAGAGAAGTTCGTCGTAGATCATGCCCTTCTAGCTCTAGGTCAGCTTTCTGGCTCGTGAGCCGCTGGGGCGCAGTATCCATCCCCGGCCCCCTATCTATGGGTAACGACAGGGCTCGAGGAGCCGTCTGGCCTGGCAAACTGGTTGTCGTTGCTGGTACGATGGCTTCCTGAGCTTCTGGGACAGCTAGGGTAATAGCTGGGCTGCTAGCAAGCAGCAGGCATACGGTCAGCAATATCCTAGCCGCACATCGCTGGTCCTGGGTATAAAAATTAGACTGTCTGATAGTTCTTACGTTCATAATGTTAATCGTTGCTAGTTTTCAAGGCTTGTTAATTATTCCCCCTGCTATCTAATCAATCTTTACTTGGAGATCCAAATGCTTGGGAGCTAGGTTTACTACCTAAATTCGAGCAATTTCTCGAAGCCGGTTCATGGTTCTAGGATACGCTATGCAATAAAGGCTCCCTAGCCCTTCATCCGCTGCTTCTGCATGTATAGCAAAAAATCTTCTAGGTACATCCCAGTAAAGAGGCCTGTTCATGACGCTAGGCTATCCCTCCCCACAGCCTGGAGATCAAGGTAGCGACAAGATTCCTCTTGAATCGATCGTACAAAAAGCTTTACTTTTTCCTTAGAACAGGTATACTTGTCAGGCTTACCTGCAGTAGTATAGAGGAGCACTTGCTGCTGATCCTGTCCAGAGATCTCGCTTACGACCAGGGGCGTGTGGTAAAGCAGCGTTGTAATATAGGGAATAAGCCTAGTATCTGGTCTAGCCCAATAGCTCTCCAGGAGTCGCTGTAGAGAAACCTTCTCGAGGGCCGAAAGAGCAGTTTGCTGAACATTTTGATCCTCAATAGCCTCTAAAATGCTTTTGAAGGCTTCTTGAGCTAGTGCTGGGGCTACCTGAATCAAGGACGAGAGAGACCCAAGGGCAGCAGCACGAACATCAGCACCTTCATTTTTATCTTTGGAGATTTCTCGAATGATTTCGAAAGCTTCTTGGGCCTGAGCTGGGGCTGCCTGAACCAAAGACGAAAGGGGCCCAAGGGAAGCGGCGCGCACATCAGCCCCTTCATTCCTATCTTTGGGGATTTCTCGAATGATTTCGAGAGCTTCTTGGGCTAGTGCTGGGGCTGCCTGAATTAAAGACGAGAGGGCCCCAAGGGCAGCAGCACGAACATCAGCGCCTGCATTTTTATTTTTGGAGATCTCTCGAATGACTTCGAGAGCTTCTTGGGCCTGAGCTGGGGCTGCTTGAACTAAAGACGAGAGGCACCCAAAGGCAGCAGCGCGAACAGGATAATGACCCCGCAAATCCTTGCCCTCATCCTTGAGAGCCGTTCGAATGCTTTGTAACGCTTCTTGAGCTAGCCTTGGGGATACCTGGACCAAAGACGAGAGGAACCCAAGGGCAGCTTCGCGAACTCTCCAATCCCCATCCTGGACCTTGAAGACCTCTTGAGTGATTGCGAAGGCTTCTTGAGCCCGATCTGGGGACGACTGGACCAAGGATGAAAGGGAATCAAAAGCAACTTTACGAACAATCCTATCCTTATCGTTGAGAGCTGCTCGAATGCTTTGTAACGCTTCTTGAGCTAGCCCTGGGGATACCTGGACCAAAGACGAGAGGGACCCAAGGGCGGCTTTACGAACAATCCTATCCTCAGCGTTGAGAGCTGCTCGAATGCTTTGTAATGCTTCTTGAGCCCCATCTGAGGATGCCTGGACCAAGGACGAAAGAGACCCAAAGGCAGCAGCTCGGACACGCTTATCCTCATCCTTGAGGGCCATCCGAATGATCGAGAAGGCTTCTTGAGCCCGATCTGGAGCTGCCTGGACCAAGGACGAGAAGGCCCCAAGGGCAGCAGCGTAAACACGATCATCCTCATCCTTGAGGGCCTCTAAAATGATTGCGAAGGCTTCTTGAGCCCGATCTGGAGCTGCCTGGACCAAGGACGAAAGGCAACCAAGGGCAGCAACGAGAACAAGATCATCCTCACCCTTGAGGGTTTCTAGAATGATCGCGAAAGCTTCTTGAGCTAGTGTTGGGTCTGCCTGGACCAAGGACGAAAGAAATCCAAAGGCAACAGCGTGGACATGCTTATCCTCATCTCCAACGACGTCTTTAAACAGCTGGAATAACTCTGGGGTACGGCTAGCTATAGTACCGAAATCTTGTAATGAACGTCTCAGTAAGTCTAGCAGTTGGCTATTATCCCCATGAACCGCTTCAGGCACGTGCTTGAAGGCTTTTTTGAACCAACTCCGGAGGGAATTTCTCACATTAAACTCCCTTTCCAGCATAGCCATTTCTTCTTCGACTTCCTCCTGAGCGATGCAGAGCCACTCATGGAGTACCCGCAGCTGCAAGCATAGGTGCTGAACGCCAACTATCTCTTTATCTTTCTTTATGCACCTCAGAAGTGCTTGTATACCCTCCACACCTTCGGATTTACTCACCTCGCCGGCCATGAAGGAGAGGGTCCTCGCGTATTGTGGTGCGTATTTGTGCCTGGAAAGGAATGTATGTGCGCGCTGCTTCGCTCGAGGATTGGCTGAGAGAAACTGACTTGCTAGCGTGCGACCTGCAAAGTATTCCTGGAACGTCAGGTGGGGCAATTGGTAGAATGAAGACCGCGCGGACAATGTGTTCCCTACGTGCTTTAAGAGCAAGAAGCCTGTATCTTTGAGGCGGGCTTTTAACTTACCTTTCCTGGTGTGCTGATGTACTAGTCCAGGGCTAATCAGGACTTCGCCTTGCTTCAGGGCTGCTAGCGCAATCTGACCCAGTGTATCAAAGACTTCTTCCTCGTCCTCATCCGCTGATTCCCGCTTCTGCGTGTATCGCTGCCAGGTAAACTCGGCAAACAGCCGATACAGCCCAGGAAGACTGCCTTGCTTCAGTTCCTCCTGTACCCCATAGCCTTGGTCTTGCCACAAAGCACAGAAGATCTGCAGATTTACAGGCACATGGGCAATCGAGTGGATGTTCGCGTGCTTGTAGATATAACTTAGGAGTTCTTCTGCCGAAGCAGTGGGTGAGACCTCTCCACGGACGTAGCCCTTGAGCTGCTCGTCATTGAAGCCTCGATGGTCTATCTCGATATCTGCTATCCGCCGCTCTGTGTCTATCCCATAAGGCCGGGAGAGCATCAGTAGCTTGTGAGCACCTGCTTGGGCTTGTCTCAGGAGCTCCTGGCTGGCTCCTGAACGCTCATCCAAACCATCTAGGATCACTAAGGTTGCGGAGGACTTCAGCTCTTCCTCAATATGCTCACGTAGTAGGTTGTATTTCTCTTCGTTACTTGGAGAAGTAAAGCAGTTATTCACAATGGCAGTCGCTAGCGTCTTTTGCTTGCGGTAGTTATCGTCATTGTACTTATCTTGCTGCAGATTCCTAACTGGTAGCAAGTAGAGGTTCGCAAATTCTGGTCCCCATTCGTGCACTGACCACTGATAAGCCAGCTGCTTGCTCACAGTCGTCTTCCCTGTCCCTGGATCGCCTGTCAAGAGTACTCTGTGCACTGTCTGCACAGGTTTGTTTGGGTGGGTACTTCGGTCCTTAAAGAGCTCTCGGAGGTTTATCGGTGTCTGGACTTCTTCCAGACGCCTATGGTGGGAAGCTACCTGGTCCTCCCTTCCTTTATCCTGCTTATCCTCTTTATCTCTATCGTCCTTCACAAGCCTCTGTTCTCGGAGCATCAACTGGCACGGGAGGTCTTTGACATGCTTCTTGGGCTGATCGGAAAAGAGGGTTTCGACGCGGGCATCGGGAAAGAGGGTTTCGACGCGGGCAAAGGATTCGCTGCTGTAGTGGGAGACCAATTGGGCACGAATCTTTTCGCGCTCTTCTGGGGAGATAGGGTCTGCAGCTGAAGATCCTCTAAGAAGTACTTCCTGAAGCTGATCGAATTGTGTATACAGGGTCTTCAAAAGTGACTCTAGCTGATCATTACTAGCTCCCTGGGAGGCTTGCTCCGATAGCCTGTCTAGCTTATAGGAGAGCTCTTGGAAAGAAGAATCGTCGCTGCTATGGTGATGGCTAGCTTGGAGCTGACTTATTTGGGCACTCAGTTTCTGGACTTGTGCTTCTAAGTGACGATAGCTCGTAATAGAGGGCTGCTTCTTTAAGAAATCAAGCCGATTCAGTACAGGGGTAAGGTCTACCTGAGGCTTAAAATCGCGCGCTATCTCTGCTTTGACTGACTGGAACAACTCGTGGCCGGTAGGACGGGATGAGGACATAGGTCTAGCTTCTAGCTTTGCATCGAGTGACTGGCCCCCCAGCCAGGTGGTTACTTCCTGACCTGCACTAGTACTTAAAACTACATTCGCTAATTTCTCATAGGCCATTTTTTGGTTATCTATTCCTTCACATACAGCTACGTCAGCTAAGCCATCTAGGAGTGCTGTCACTATGTCTGCTTCCTCTCTCCAGACTGCTGCAAGATTTGCAAGACGCAGAACGCTATTCGCACGAACAGATGAGCTAGGGCTATATAAGGCTAGCTCTACCAGGTATTGGACAATCCCATAGCGTAAAGCCTTCCGACCTTCCTTGCCCACAGTGTCAAAACACTTTTTCAACTTGTCATGATACTGTTTCCGGCGCAGGCCTTGCTTGCTCTCAGAGAGGAATGCGTCTACATGACTCCCAAATTGTTGATAGTAATGCAAACCTGAATCCTCAGCTTTGAGGCTCAACAAGCTGGAGAGTCGCAATGCCTGGTGGGCTGCATACCAGGGCTGCTTTTCAACACGATCGCTCCGTAGCACTTCCAGGAAGTGATCGTAGGCTGCCTTCAAAGACTCTAGCTGTATATCTAGTACCACTAGGCCTCGGAGCCCTTGGTAGACATGTCGCAAACCTTGTATCCCGGCAAACGTGCGGCGGACTATGTCTTGTAGCTGAGCCTCTGCTTTATTAAGCTCCAACGAGGCTAGGATCTGCCGCAAAAGCTGCGTGTGATAGCTTGTCGGATAGTGTTGCTGCTGCTGGGCAGCTTGGTCAATAGCTTCTAAATGTTGTCTGAAACGCTTGTAAATTCTATCTTTGTCCGTAGAATCCCAGCTAGGGTCAATACAGCCCACAAGGTAGAGAACTTGATGTAAGGCATCTAGGGTAGTGCCATGGGTCGGGTAGCCATTGGCACTGAAGACAACCTGACTTGGATCAAGCCTATCTAGTAATTTATTGGCTAGCTCGATCAGAGGAGCAGAATTGTTGCCAAAAACTTGCTTATCCACGTGGTTCAGGGCATACACAAGTGACTCCAGCAGCGGGAGTTTGGTATATAGGTTCGCTTCTTTATCTATTTTGCCCGATAATTCATCAAAGTAAGATCGTAGCAAGCCCTTTGTCCTCTCGCTCAAGGGTTGGATGTGGGTGAGCTGGTTGTATTCTGGGAGATAGGCGCTATCGTTACTGACCAAGTCTTGGACAGATTGCTTCGGGAAGTGCCGTATGATGTAGGCTGCTAGCCACTCTTCGAGCACTGCTTGCTCTTGAGGATCCTGTGTATTGTTGAGAGCTGCTACTAAGCCTTGGGTGCTGGTAATGTCTCCATGGGCGACGCGGGTTTGTAAGGGTGTTTGTACACCTGTGGTTCCTTCACTCCCTGAAGCCTCCCCTTCACCGCCTCCTTTTAGACCGAGTTCCCCCAAATAGACAACTTCCCCAAGGGTGGGGCACACATTCCTATCTAGTACATGAATCTGGCGTTGGCTATACCAGCTAGGGTACTTACTGAGAACTTCTAGGCTACTTGCCACATCTTCTCCCAAACTACACACGACAGGCAGCAATGACTGGCGAGCAAAATTGCCTATCCGAGATAGCACTTCAGCGCGCCACTGGCCTGCTTCGTAGTGAAAACGCACTTGCTCCCCACCTCGGGCTTGGAAAGACAAGTTCTCACCAAGGGGAGTGACTTGAATAGAAGTTCGTCGTAGATCACGCCCTATAGAGGATGCACCTTGCTGGCTCATGCGCTGCTGGAGTGCGCGCTCCATCGCTGGTCCGCTAGCTGGCGGCAGCGTCAAGGCACCAGGAGCTGACGGGTCTGGAGCAATGGTAGTTGTCACCATAGCTCTCCCACCTTCAGGAGCGGCTAGCGTAATGTCTGGGCTACAGCTCGTGAGCAGCCACACTACAAGTAATATCCTGGCCGCGCTCCGCTGGCCCTGGGTGTAGCAATTAGATAATTTA
Source organism: Bacteroidota bacterium (assembly GCA_039029235.1). Taxonomy (GTDB): domain Bacteria; phylum Bacteroidota; class Bacteroidia; order Cytophagales; family Amoebophilaceae; genus JBCBRR01. The sequence continues at coordinate 9,044 of JBCCGO010000015.1, forward strand.
GCGTCTCTGGTATTCATTGTTCCAATGGTTTGGGGGTTGTCACAAGGCTTCACTAATCGTTCTTTCTGCAAGCTAGATCTATCTAGATCTATTTTGTTAAAGTTACAAAATAATAAGCCAGCGCTTTTAGCTAAGTTTAGCTTCAGACCAAATATAGCAATAGAACTTCTCGGCAAGCCTAGATTCTCACCCGGTGGCTAGCGCTGCTACCTAAAGTGCGAGCACTTTTTCGAAGTCAGTTCACAGTTCTGGGCTATGCTAAAGTCAAATACCCCCTGACCCTCTGGCCCCTACTTCCAAAGATTTAAGAGAAATCCGCTAAGAAAATTAAAATTTAATGCTGGGCCAGCTCCCTTGCGCTTCTACCGAAGGTTCAGCGGGGTTTGTAGGCTACCATGTGTGAACACCAGCCCGGCCCGCATGCACAGATGCCGCTACGCCTCTTGAAATATAACACAGCTACCGTAGCAGATCGTTTGAAGTAAGGCCACAAGCATTCCCCTGTCTTTTTCAGTACCGTCTTCATACCACCCACGGCAAGGATCCCTAGAACTGCCCGACCCACCGTTGCTAGCTACTGCTAAAATCCTGAGCTGGGGGCCCAAAATCTCTACATGGCACCTTGCGCCCTGGCTAGATTGCCTGCCAAAGGCGGGCAAAAATCTACCGAGACCAGGAGCTGGGGCTTTGTTTTGCGGCCTTGCATTGTACCAGGTACCAAGGAGCTCAGGTCCCTACTAGGCGTTCTCCACTTTGCCGAATCGCCCCACCTCCAGAGCGCATTTTGCAAACCTGCCTGGTGATCTGCAGTATTTGATGCTAAGCTATCTCGGCCGCTGCATTGGTCGGGTTGGCAATAGTTTGGAGAAACCGGTAACTTTGGCAGTAAGCAATCTCAAGGAACAGGAAGCGAGGATGAGATCAATCGCACAAGAACCTGTAGAGCAAGGCATGGAGGGGGGATATGCAAGCGATAGCCAGGAGCATGCTCTCCAGCGGTCTTAGCGTAGGTAGGACTGGCCGAGTGACAGGCCTCGGCAGATAGGCTACATTGGCTGACCTTTCGGCTCGTAGTCTTTCTGCTACCGACTGCCAGGTCGTACACAAGGTAGCTCTCGTGCTGCGTAGCTGTGCGCTGGCGCTGTCCGACCAGCTTGGTACCTTGTAAGAAGCTTGCTGGGCAAGATAGAGAAGCAGCGCTTCGTGCGCCATAAACATAGAAAAATCCACCTAAGATAGGTATAGCATACATCTGGCGCATCGGCGTTTCTACCCCATCAATCATGGCTACTACCAGTGACTTCCGAAACGGACTGTGTATCGAGTTTAACAATGATCTGTACACGCTTGTCGAATTCCAGCATGTAAAGCCTGGCAAAGGAGGAGCCTTTGTCCGCACCAAGCTCAAGAGCCTCACCACAGGCAGGGTCACTGAACACACCTTCAATGCAGGGGCACGGATAGCCACTGCTCGGGTAGAGCGGAGGCCCCATCAATACTTATATAATGATGCGCTGGGCTATCACCTAATGGATAGCGCTACCTTTGAGCAAATTGCCGTAGATGCAAACCTGATCAATGCTCCTCAGCTACTCAAAGAGGGCCAAGTCCTGGAAGTATGTGTCCACCAAGAAACAAGTAAAATCCTGCGTTGCGAGCTTCCTCCCTCTGTAGAATTACAGGTAGTTTACACAGAGCCAGGCCTGAAAGGCGATACAGCCACCAGAGCACTCAAGCCTGCTACGCTAGAAACAGGATTGCAGATTCAGGTGCCTCTCTTTATCGATAATAATGACCTACTCAAAATCGATACACGGACAAGCACCTATGTAGAACGAATAAAAAAATGACCCGAAGCATCGGCTTTGTGGCTACGGCTAGCTTAGCAGCACTGAACATCTGGCCTGGTCCAGGCCAGATCGGTGCCGAAAGGTAGCCCCATAGTCGTTCAAGAACCAACCCACCCTATACGCCGTAGTAGCCATGAAGCTTCCCAAGTTATTTTTTCAAAAACCACCCACGCCTGCCCAGTCCCCCAGGGATCAAGATGCCCCATTGCTGCCCCGGCGGCCGCTAAGTAGCCAAGAGAGGATGGCCCAAGCAACACCACAAGCCAAGACAGCTGGTATAGCCCAGCAGGTTACCTACCCTCATGATGCCCATGGGGCACCCAGCATTCGTTACTTTGCGGAAGGTATTGATTTTGCCCTGCCCCATCCAGCGCGTACAACTAGCTGGATCCAGCAGGTCATCTGGCAAGAAGGCTACCAACTCGTGCATCTGAATTTTATTTTCTGTACAGATGCTTATCTGCATGCCAAAAATCTGCAATACCTCCAGCACGATACACTCACTGATGTACTGACCTTTGACTATGCCCAGGACCACCAGACAGTAGAAGGTGATATCTACATAAGCCTAGCCCAGGTCCAGGAAAATGCTGCTAGCTACCAGCACACGCTATGGCAAGAACTCTATACCGTGATGATTCATGGGGTGCTGCACCTGGTGGGTTATGACGATGCTACTGCAGCCAGCCAGGCCCAGATGCGCGAGAAAGAGGCCTTGTATCGGTCTATGATCTGACCAACCATGGACATGCTGCAGTGCAGGCAACAGCGCTACCTGCCAGGTGCCAGAATGTCACTAAACACGATACGTCCTCTGACCTGGCACAAAGCTTGCTCATGCTACGTGGAGAGGAACACTATAGGCCACAGCAAGCCGGCCTCTGCACAAAACACAAAGCACTTACAATCATGGGAAAAATTATTGGAATCGATTTAGGAACTACCAACTCTTGTGTAGCAGTTATGGAGGGCAACGAGCCCGTTGTCGTAGCCAACAGTGAGGGCAAAAGAACCACGCCTTCTATTGTTGCTTTCTTAAACGCAGGCAAAGGAGAACGCAAAGTAGGCGATCCTGCCAAACGGCAAGCCGTTATCAATCCGCACAATACGATCAGCTCCATCAAGCGCTTCATGGGCAAGAAGTATACAGATGTAGCTGAAGAGGTCAAGGAAGCAGTCTATCAAGTAGAAAAAGGCAGTAACAACACCGTCAGGGTTAGGATAGGCGATAGGCTTTATACACCCCAAGAAATCTCTGCCATGGTCCTGCAGAAAATGAAGGCTACTGCTGAGGACTACCTGGGCATGACGTTGAAAGAAGCTGTGATTACTGTACCAGCTTACTTTAACGATGCCGAGCGGCAAGCCACCAAAGAAGCCGGGGAAATTGCTGGCCTAGACGTAAAAAGAATCATCAACGAGCCTACAGCTGCCTCCCTGGCCTACGGACTAGATAAGAAAAGCAAGGACATGAAAATCGCTGTCTTTGACTTAGGAGGCGGTACCTTTGACATCTCCATCCTTGAGCTGGGCGACGGTGTTTTTGAGGTCAAAGCAACCAATGGCGATGTCCACCTCGGTGGGGATGACTTTGACCAAAAACTGATCGATTCGTTAGCTGAGGAATTCCGAAAAGAAGCAGGAACAGATCTGAGGAAAGACCCTACAGCCTCACAACGGCTCAAGGAAGCTGCTGAGAAAACTAAAGTCGAGCTATCTAGCTCTGCCAGCACAGAAATTAGCCTTCCCTACATCACTGCCGTGGACGGCGTTCCTAAGCACCTAGTCAAGACCTTATCTAGGGCCCAGTTTGAGCAACTCATAGATGACTTGGTAAAAAGGACCTTAGAACCCTGCAGAAAAGCCCTCCAAGATGCTGGCCTAAACCCTGCTGATATCGATGAGGTGATCCTTGTAGGAGGCTCTACTAGGATACCCAAAATCCAGGAAGAGGTAGAAAAATTCTTTGGCAAAAAAGCCTCTAAGGGAGTAAATCCAGACGAAGTAGTAGCCATAGGAGCCGCGATACAAGGCGGTGTACTCACCGGCGAAGTTCAGGATGTCCTGCTCCTCGATGTGATCCCACTCTCCTTTGGTATCGAAACTCTGGGTGGCGTGTATACCAAGCTCATCGAAGCTAACACCACGATACCTACCAAGAAATCAGAGACCTTCTCTACAGCTACTGACAATCAATCTTCTGTAGAGATTCACGTACTGCAAGGCGAAAGATCCATGGCTAAGGACAACCGGACTATTGGCAGGTTCCACCTAGATGGGATCCCTCCTGCTCCAAGAGGTGGGCCAAAAATAGAAGTAACCTTTGACATCGATGCCAGTGGTATTCTGCATGTTTCTGCCAAAGACCAAGGAACCGGCAAAGAACAGAAAATTCGTATCGAAGCCTCTTCCGGGCTCACAGAAGAAGAGATTAAGCGCATGAAGCAAGAAGCCGAAGCCAATGCCGAGGCCGATAAAAAAGAGAAAATACGCGCAGATAAGCTCAATGCAGCTGATTCGCTTATCTTCCAGACTGAAAAACAACTGAAAGAAGCGGACAATAAGCTCTCAGAGACCAGTAAAAAAGCGGTAGAAAGTGCCCTAGCAGAGCTCAAGAAAGCTCATGAAGCTAAAGACATGGCTGGCATTGACCAGGCCATGGAGGCACTCAACAAAACCTGGCAGCAAGCCTCGCAAGAAGCATACCAGACTACACAGCCAGGGAAAGCGCAGCAACAACAAGCACCCAAGGCGTCAGCCAGCGCAGAGGAAGCAGCTGAGGTAGACTATGAAGAAGTAGAGTAGCGATAACCGCTGCCCTCTGGACCAAAGGCGTCGTGGCACCAGGGGATTGTGCCTGAGACACTATCATTTCTCTTGCCTTTGGAGCATCGCCTTTACAAAGGACAGAAAGAGAGGGTGAGGAGCTAAAGGCTTTGACCGAAACTCTGGATGAAATTGAACCCCTAGCATCCACGGGTGATCTTCTATTTCGACAATTTCGATAAGATCTTCTTCAGGAGATGTCCCTGTGGCCAGCAGCCCTTGCCTGGCGCAAGCCTCTTGGTAAGCATTGTTGAACTCATACCGATGGCGGTGACGCTCCGCAACACTATCTACCCCATAGGCTCCATAAGCTCTGGATGGAGATTTTAGAGAACACGGATAAGACCCCAGGCGCATCGTACCACCACGGTCTCGTACCTGCTCTTGCCCTGCCAGCAAGGTAATGATTGGGTAAGGCGTATCCGGATCTATCTCGATGGAGTTGGCCTGAGCAAGCTTAAGCACGTAGCGGGCAAACTCTACAGCCATGGCCTGCATGCCTAGGCAGATCCCGAAGTAAGGAATGCGCTGCTCACGACAGAGATGCGCTGCAGCTATTGTTCCTTCCCAGCCACGTTTGCCAAAGCCGCCAGGAACAATGTAGCCATCACAACCCTCGACCGATCTGCCTTGCTCAAGCTGGTCGGCTTCTATGCTACGAATGACTAGCCGAGTATCATAAGCAATGCCAGCATGCTGAAGCGCTTCGCAGACTGATTTGTAAGCATCGCGGTGGGCGGTGTACTTACCAACCAGACCGACGGTCAGGTCGTGCTGGGGATATTTGACTTTCTCCACCAGTCTTTCCCACGCCGCAACATCCGAACGCCTGTAGGGACGCTTCAGGAACGTACATAGCTGCTGATCTAGCTGCTGCTCAATGAGGCGCAAGGGTAGCTCATAGATGGTATGCTTCACATCGCTAAGCTCCAGTACACAGCCTCTGGGGACGCTGCAAAAAAGAGCAATTTTTTCCTTGACAGCAGTGCCTAGCGGACTCTCTGAACGACATAGAATTATATTGGGGAAAATACCTGTATGGCGGAGCGCCTGCACAGCGTGCTGGGTCGGTTTGGTCTTGACCTCGCCAGCTGCTTTGAGGTAAGGTACATAAGCAAGGTGGATGTCTATACAATCTTGAGGATGTTCTAAGCGCAATTGCCGAATGGCCTCTAGAAAAGGCTGTGACTCAATATCCCCCACAGTTCCCCCAACTTCAACCAGCAAGACCTCGGTACCTGGTTCCTGGTTGGCACAAGCCATGATCGCTGCTTTGATCGCATCAGTCACGTGCGGAACCACCTGGACCGTATTACCATCATAATCACCGCGTCGCTCCCGCTTGATAATCTTATCATAGATTTGCCCAGCAGTGACATTGGAACCTCGCGAAAGGGGCGCATTGGTAAAGCGGTAATAATGGCCGATATCAAGGTCAGTCTCGGCGCCATCTGCTGTCACATACACCTCTCCGTGCTGGAAAGGATTCATCGTCCCTGGATCTACATTCAAGTAAGGATCAAGCTTAAGCATACCCACGCTTATACCCTGCCCCTCCAGGATCATCCCGATCGATGCCGAAAGAAGACCTTTGCCTAAGGAGGATAGAACACCCCCGGTAATGAAGATGAATTTTAAATTCATGGCTGTGCTATTATTACTTTTGTGTCTCGGAGCTGACCGTTGTAGCTAGTCTAGCAAGTAAAAAGGCTAAGTTACGTCATACAACCTTCAAGGACAATGAATACCCATACACTAACCAAAATAATCTTACACAGATTACTTCCAGTATCGATCAGGATGATTCTGGGATCAGCGATCCTAGCCTATGCCCACTTTAGTGATGGAGCAAAAAAGTTGAGCAAAGGGGGTTGTGGTGAGCCAACATCTCTGACTAGACAAGCTACAGTGGCCCAGGAAGACATACCAGTCGGTGCCCAGCCCGAACCCGCTGTTGAAGACGTGGCGCAAGTAGCAAAACAAGAATCTTCAAAAGCTAAAATCATCGGAGTTGATAACTGGGACTTAATCAGCGAAGCTATTTTACGCGCACCTTCGCATTCATGCATTATATTTGATGTAGATGGTGTGATACTAAGTGAGCGTGAAGGTCAGCGTAGAAATCTTGTAGATATTGCAATATTAAATGTTGTAGCGCTCATTAAGCACAAAAATTTCAAAGCATATGCTTTAACACACGGAGGTTGGGGTCCCTATCGTGGGATGCTCTGTGAAGAGCGGAGAATGAATGACCTAAGAAGGCTTGGCATTGATTTTTTATATCTAAGTCAATTTGAAGGCTATTTAGAAATACCTTATGCAACATCCTCTCCCGCTTCTGTTTTGAAGCAGTCAGTTAAAACAGCACTAATTAAAGATGGAATAATTTTTTCAAGGGATCGCTTAGGCACGCCACTTCCTAAGGGAGAAATATTTTTTAAAGTCCTCGAAAAATTAAATGAACGGCCTACACATATAATTTTTATCGACGATATCATAGATAATTTGATATGCATGGAAAGGGAATGTGCCTTGCGACATATACCTTTCCAAGGGTTTCTATATCTAGACGACTACCCAAAGTAATTACGTGAAAACTATTCTGGCTATGTTGCAATAAATAGTGGGTTGCTTGGGCTATCAGGGGTTACAGTATCATGCTCCCCAAAATTTAGACAGGCATAGCTTGGGAGCATAGACTGTCTTGGATAGATGTGGAGGAGACATTTTGTGAAATGGAAGCAATGTGCAGTAAATATTCCTAGCGTTAAGTTTTAGCATGGTCTTGGCCGCTAGCAGGAGGTAAAACGATGTTCATTCGTAGCCGTTGAGGTACTCACTGCTACCCTATGATGTAGGCAGCAAACGCTCTATCCTCGCTTTGGCTGTGCTGGCTATCTCAGCTGTATTAGTATCCTGCCTCAGATGACCACCTCACTGCTTGAGAAAGCCTGGAGCAACCTCCTAGAACTTAACCATAATTTGTAGCTTTATTTCGTTCCTGGTGTTGCCCTCGGTTTTTTCATGGCCCTGACCAATGCTAGTCTCATTCAGATGCCACGTGAAAGCATACTTGAGCTCCACCCGCCATGCTGGCGTAGGCTTATAACACACATATATACCACACTTTATGCCTTGCTTGTGGTAAGGAGTAGACAGCGCTCTGCCATACAGCACATCTTTCTCATAGAAGAAAACCCTGTTCTGATAATCTGTATCAGACCAGACTACCTGCCCGGTAATGCTAAAACGCCTCTTGCTATAGGTAGCACTCTGGCTACAAGCATAGCCCCAGGTAGTTTGTTCTAGCCAACTGTACCTACTCCATCGTGCTTCACTGTTTAGATAGACCTTGCCGCGTATTACATGCCTAAACTGCGCTTTGCACTTGTATTGCTTACTGTTGTCTACAGATGGGCTGGCTTCTTGCGGAGCATCTTTCTTAGACTTAGGTCGCGGCACTTTTCTAGCTTTGCTTGCCCCTTTACAATGCAAAAGCAACAGCGTAGGCTTACCTAGCTGATAGGTAGCCCTGGCCAGCCAATCATAGCCTGCAGCAGGCTTAGGTATGGTAGCAGTGGGTGCAGGAAACTTGAAGTAATCATAGTAGGCATCGAGGGTCAGCTTTTTGAGGGGGCGCAACCTAAGCCCTAGGTAGACTCCTTGCTCGTTGCTATTGCCACTTGAATTTTCTCTGAATGCATTTCCATGAGGACTGTAAAAGGTTGGGGCATAGTGTCGGAGTAGCAAGGAAGTATCTACCTGAGATGACAGGCTAGCTACCACCCCTACTAGTCCGGCCTTGCCGCCACTGGAGCAGATGGCACCCTCGCCAAAGAAATGAAAGTTTTGCCATAGATACCGATAGAAAACTCCCAGGTTGGTGTTATTCTGGCCCTCGAAGCTGTGCGCGCTTCCCAGCGTAGGCTTGGGCCGGATAGGAATGGCATAGTGGCTATGCAGGGCATTCACGCCCAGCTCAGCCTTGTTAGCTCGGGTACGTCCTATCAGGGCTATCCCAATGACCTGCTCATTAACCTGCGCTTTTCCAGTGATTTCTTTCTCTGTTCTATGTGACTTATCTCTATGTACACGCTCTACGTACTTATGCTCCGGAGGGCTACCTTCCAGGACCTCGCCATCCAGGCTAGTACAGGCGTAGTAAGTGGTCATTTCTGTGGTCTCCCATTGTAAAGTGGCAGCAACGCCTCTTAAGCCATATGCAGACAAAGCTGTATGTGGCTTGATTCCTAGATTGTTGGTGCGTATAACAGGGATGGCGTCGCTACTTTTATTGATGCCAAAACCTGCGTTAACTACCAGCCCTTGCCCATAGCCTACTTTGTAGTCGCCGAGTACCAGTGATTTGAGTAGCTGCTTATTTTCTAGCAGGAAGTATACATCCCACACATCCAAGCCATAACGCTCAGTAGCATGGTGCCAAGTAAAAGCCTCCCCTGGATGCTTTCTGCCTAAAATTCCTAAGCCCCATCCTTGTGGATGCCGGTATCTGAAGTGTGTAATAATTTTATCTGGTGACCCAGCATAGGGGATACGGTCTGTTTTTTCATCCAACTGGTAGCCCTTCTTGCTCTCTAGCGTACGCTCGTACCGGCATAGCCAGTAGCTATTTCGCTGGCTCGCGCCTAGCTTTATTAGCGCTCTAGTATACGTAGGATAGGTTTCGGGTACTTGAACAAAGGGGAGGAGCTGGCAGATAGTATTCAGATCAAAGCCAGGGATGGCTTGTAGCTCATAGATGGAGAGGAGCGCCCCATTTTTCTCCAGGTGCTCAAAGAAGTGATGTAGCTGAGTATCCGTTAGGATGCACAGTAGGGCCAAGTCTTCGCGCGAGGCGTGGTTGAGCGCTAGCGGATGCTGGTAAAATTCCCACAAATTCTCACGGAGTGCTTCATAGCTTACCCCTGCTACTTGTTGGCTATAAATAGCATCTAGCAGCGTAGTAAATTCAGGCTTCTCGTGAGCTGATATAGGCTCATAAGCGCCCATAACCCCTGTAAGCCCTATCCTGAGCACCCATGGTATGGCCCATTTTTTCATCTATTTGTACTTAGCAAGCAATATAGTGCAGCTACCGGCTAGCCTTATAGCTTCACTGGCGGCAAGCTCAGGTATCCTGCCTAAAAATAAAGCAATAATTTTTGTTAATTTTGTCAGCTGGAGCTAGCCTAAACTTATTGAAGTTAGCGAGAACTTGATCGAAAAAATTATTCGGCTTGAGGCCGTCAGCCCGGTTGATTTTCTGGGGAGAGAAAACAAAAACCTCAGTGAGGTAGCTGCTTGCTTTCCAAGTGCGAAGATTATCTTAGACGGCAACGAGATTAAGGTCCAAGGCAGTACCCAGGCAGTTAACAAGATCCATGACATTCTTCAGAAGCTACTAGCCCATTACCCATAATCAAGGGAAGATCACAGAAGCGTTAGTACATCACTACACTAGCCAAGAAACTCAACTATATGCGCCAACACAACAGCTCCCTGTCCTACTACATGGTGCACGGGGGCGGTTTAATCAGGCCTAAAACAACGAATCAAGAGCGCCTCGTAACAGCCATGGATAAGCATGCACTGGCTTTTGTGATAGGGCCTGCAGGTACAGGCAAAACCTACATCTCGGTTGCTTTAGCGCTCCAAGCGCTTAAAAACAAAGAGGTAAGAAAAATCATTATAACCCGACCTATCGTAGCGGCAGGGGAGAACTTGGGGTTCTTGCCAGGCTATGTAGAGGAAAAAACGGCCCCTTATTTACATCCCATTTATGATGCCCTCGAGGACATGCTCTCGCAAGAGAAACGGAAGTACTACCAAGAGCAGGGTATGATAGAGATTGCTCCTCTGGCTTATATGCGGGGAAGGACTTTGCATGATGCCTTTGTCATCCTAGACGAAGCACAAAATACTACTACTACACAAATGAAAATGTTCCTTACCAGAATGGGGCCTCATGCCAAGTTCGTCGTTACGGGCGATACTACGCAGATTGATTTGCCACGGCCCGAGCATTCTGGTCTGTTAGAAGCCCTAGAGACCCTCCATCATACTCCAGGAATAGCCTTCATCTACCTAGATGAGCAGGATGTAGTACGGCACAAACTCGTCAAAAATATCATTAAAGCCTATGAGCAGCATCGGCGATAGCAAGCGATACAAAGCGCATGCTGCTAGCCCAGCATTCTGTATACTTGTAGGCAGATGGCACACCCCTCACGCAAGGCAACCTTACTGGAGCATACCGAAAGGCTTTACATCGCTTATAGATAAGCAATAAAACTACTTGCTGTGCAGAAACGTCTACTAGCTTTTATCACAGGCCTAGTACTGGGGATGCTAGGCAGTGATAAGGACAAAGAGAAGTTGCAAAAAGTACTCCGTAAGCAAGTCAGGCAGCTTCAAAAGAACACAAGGCCCCAAGGCTGAGGGCCTTCAGATTCCTGGCTAGGGTTATATATATTCTTTTGGTAGCATCTGGCGGGCCAAGGGTTGCCTACAGGTATCTGCCCAGTGCTTGTAATAAAGCTAGAGTGAGCTCCCCCAGGCGCAGGAGGGTGGGGGCAGAAGTTCTAGGAATCGCTGGTTGGGAGATGTAGGAGTGGGACGGAAATCTAGCAACTTACCGAGCATGAGGGCTGTCTTTGGATGGAAGTTACGAACTTACCCACAAGATGGCATAAGAGATTATGCCCCTTACAGCAGCCCGAGTACGCATAGGGGCGGCCTGGGGGCCACCTTGCGAGGGACCCCCAGGCCGAGGAGGAGGAGGAGGGGGGGGGGGGGGAGAAGGGCTAAGCGCCGTTGGTTGGGAAGATGCAGGAGTGGGATAGGGCGATTTACAAGCTACGAATACCTGCTTCACTCAACCCGGTCCATCTGATAATCTTTGCGATCGGTTCCCCTTCTTGGAGCATTGCTTGAGCTATTTCCAAATTTCTAGCCTGCATTCCTTCTTGTCTTCCTTCTTCTCTGATGGCTTGTGTAACACTCATGATTTCT
>JBCCGO010000016.1:0-19673 GCA_039029235.1 Bacteroidota bacterium
CAAAGCTCTCCAAGGAGCTCCTGTTTTGAGTATCCAAAAGACAGCATTCAAGAATTTGTGGTTGTCTTGAGCCGTTACCCCCACATGGCCTTCTCTTCCAGGTAATAAATGGGCGATTTTAGCAAACTGCTCTGTTGTTAACTCATCTCTACGATGCATTGTTATCGTTTATGATTCGTTTTTTGCCACAAAGATTAATTGACGGCACTACTTAGTTATTTTTAATAAGAAATTAAAAATTTACTCAGAAGATAATTCAAGGGACTGTCCCTGAGATTCCCCCATTTACTGGTCCATTCTTTGAGCGTAAGCTACGGTTTCCCTCACTTTCATACAACTGTAGGCTGTGCCCCTACTTCCCCCGCTGCTTGCCCTATTCACTAGGAGAGATCCCACTGCTCATCCAGATCCTGCTCTACCACGGAGCGCGCACTCCCTATCCCCACCAGACTACCCTTCATTACTACAACCATCCCGCGTGGGGCAGCCAAGAACTCTCCCTCCGTTTCTATCTAGTAGACCTAATCCAACTCAGCGACGCAGAGCTACTCAAGCACGGTTACTGCGCCCTGCTCGAGCTCTTGCTTAAGCGCGGAAGAGATGGTAAATTTGAGCTATCTGTTGATGCCTATCGCAAGGTCTTTCAAGAGTGTATAGCAGCAGTAGGGGACCCATACGTTCCGGCCATGCTTCACTATGCAGTATCCTTAAAGGATCAAGGGGTAGGTAAGGAGGTATATAGCTTTATTGAAGAAGTGCTGACAGACAAAAAAGAGAGCATCATGACATACGGCGAACAACTTGTACAACAAGGTTACAATAAGAAAAGCTAGGCATCGCTAGGAATATACCTCACAACCTACATCTAGGCGTAGATGTAGTCGAGCAAGCCACTGGCCTGAGCAGGCAAAAGCTAGCTAGCCTATAGGTCGCATAAACCAAGTAGCCATAGCAAGACAGGGAGGCGGCATTATCGCCTTCCTGTCTATCGTTCTCCTGCATCTTCTGGCCGGCTGAAGTTGCTAGCTCATAGCTCCACTGCGCATATTCCAGTAAACTCGTAACCCCGTTTTAACAGTCATCATGCTTAGCTTCCGAAGTAAAGAAATATTTCACTAGGTTAGTATTGCTAGCTTACTGCTCGTCCATTAAACATAAATATTCATAAACCTGAACATTATATACCATGGCTGAACAACCCAAAATCCTAAACATTACTGATGCTAACTTTAAGAGCATGATACAAGGTGCTAAACTTGTGTTCGTTGACTTCTGGGCACCTTGGTGTGCCTCCTGTCGTATCATGAGTCCTATCATCGAGGAGCTAGCAATAGAATACGAAGGTAAGATAGGCATCTACAAGCTTAACATAGATGACAATGCACAAGCTACTGCTGAGCACCATGTGAGGAGTATTCCTACGCTGATTATCTTCAAAGATGGCCAGCCTGTAGATAGAATGACAGGGACGCAAACAAAAAATGCCCTTAGGGCAAAGCTAGATGCTTATCTGTAGTAAAGGGGCGGGGGAGTATTTTTTCGTAGCGTCGCCCACAATCTTATCACAACACTCATGTGAGCAGTCTGTAGGCTTGCGTGGACTTGAACCACGGACCTCTACATTATCAGTGTAGTGCTCTAACCACCTGAGCTACAAGCCCTCCTCATAGAGCATGCAAGCTACTAGCTTTTACAAGTAAAAGCAAGATATGCCTGGTCTGCTAATAATGCAGCGATTGTCGAGGCTATAACAACCTAGCATTCAAAACGATATTAGCACAAAGGGTAGCAGCCCAATTTGGGCATCTCGTCCTGAGTCTGTAAGCCAGATAGAATCAAGTCGGCCATTGTGCTTAAGCAGGGGAAGTGCATCAGCAGGGCGCAACAGTTTATCACACAAAAGCACACTCTGGGCCTCTCTTGCCAACTGATACCCTACGCTTTAAGATAGCGTGTAGAGCATCCTACCAGGTATGTCTACGTCATGAGCTAGACCTTCATGGCTTCGTCCTCTTTGCGGGCTAGCAGCTGGCTGATGTGCTGTATATAGTGGTCGGTAAGCTCCTGGAGCTTCGTCTCTGCTTTTTTAACCCTATCCTCTGATATTCCTTCTTGTGGTAAGTTTCGCAAAGCTTCCTTGGCTTCCTTTCTTAGGTTACGTACCCCTACTCTCCCCTTTTCAGCTTCGCTTCTCACCTGCTTTACTAGGTTTTGCCTACGCTCCTCCGTCAGAAGAGGTATGTTGAGGCGAATAAACTCACCATCATTTTGGGGGGCTAAGGCTAGTGAGCTGCTGAGGATTGCTTTTTCTATTTCAGGAATCAGGCCCTTCTCCCAAGGTTTGATGACCAATGTTCTGGCATCTGGAGTACTCACGGAGGCGATTTGGCTGATAGGTGTAGCATTACCATAGTAGGCAACCATAATCTGGTCAAGCATATTTGGCGTAGCCCTCCCAGCCCGGATTTTGCTAAAAGCTACTTGCGTATGGGCATAAGCTTTGTGCATGGCTTGCTCAGCATGCGCTAGTACTTGCTGTATATCGTCCATAATAGTGAATTTTAGCTATTAAAATTTTTTAGCTGTTCATTAATCATGCTGCTAACATGTTCCAATTTACGGATTTATCTACTAAAGCTCAGTAGGCATAGCTAGCCGATGCCCTCGTAAAAAAGCTTGGATATTCATAGGTTTTTTTCCTGCCGGTTGTAGTTGTTCGATAGCAAGCACCCCACTCCGGGTGCCTACGTGTAGGTAGTGTTTCTCATCAGATCGGACAACACCGGGCTTGAGGTTAGGCGTTCCTACTTGCCTAGCTGCTAGTATTTTGGTTCGATTACCTTGCTGGATAGTCCAGGCTCCTGGATGGGGTGCTAAGCCTCTGATGAAATTCAGGATAGCCGTAGCGTCTTGCCCCCAGCCTATCTGGCAGTCTTTCTGGTATATCTTAGGCGCTTTTCTGAGTAAGTGGGGGGGGATAGATGGCTGGATACGTGTAGTGTAGTTTCCCTGTTCTATAGTTTGCACGGTCTTGAGTACCAGCTGAGCTCCTTGATACTTTAATCGCTCATGGAGCGTCCCTGCGGTATCTTGCTCATCGATGGGCATTTTTTCCTGCAATAGGATATGGCCCGTATCCATCGTTTCTTCGATGAAGAAGGTAGTTACTCCTGTCTCTTGTTCTCCATGAATGATGGCCCAGTTGATCGGTGCCGCACCCCGGTACTGAGGTAGCAGAGAAGCATGCAGGTTCAAGGTTCCGAAGGTAGGCATGGCCCATACTACTCGTGGTAGCATTCTAAAAGCTACTACTACTTGCAGGCTTGCTTGGTACCTGCGCAAGGTTGTCAAGAAGGAGGGGCTCTTGAGGTCAGTAGGCTGCAGCACTGGTAAGTTATGCGTAGCTGCAACGCGTTTGATTGGCGAGGGGCTGATTTTTTGGCCTCTGCCTTGGGGCTTATCTGGCGCAGTAACGACAGCGGCTATGACATAGCCATGGTGCAGGAGTATCTCCAAGCTGGGTACAGCAAACGCTGGCGTTCCCATAAAAATAAGTCGCAGACTGCGCATAGTCGTCAATTGCTGCTACATTTTTATAACTTTAGAAGAGTATTAGCGATCCTCCTCCTGAGCTAACCTGACTGCTCACCCTCGCTCTTGGTGGCAGCTAAATCTTGGCAAGCTAACCTGTACGAAAAATAGGATAAAATATTTTTATAGATATTTTGTTGTATCTTTACACGCTTAGGAGGTAAAAAACTGCTTCTGTATAGGTAAAACTATAAGTACCATACTATTGTACTGTCCCGTAGGTAAACATATTTTGCAAGCATTCTGTACACTAGTGCTATGCACAACTGCTTCGCTGGGGGCCTTGCCCAAGCAGACGCCCGGCTGGATGAAAAACTTGGAACTCTCTATTGAAACTGGATTGGTCTTCCCTCGTACGCTCACGGAGGTCGCTGGACGTGGCGACTTCCAGTCTGCTCTTCGATATACCTTGTGTAGAGCTCTTGAAGCTGAAGCTAGAGAAAATCTGCAACTGGAAGATATATTACTGTATGCATTTGCGTCTGGGGACCTGAGTTTTGCTTATCGTATAGCCTATAGTTTCCCCAGTGATCCTGCTTGCAAATTCTTGCAAGAACTCCACCAAATGCAGCGTGAAGACTTTATTGAAACAGCGCTACAAAATCAGGTCCTAGAGCGGGTACTTTATCCGGATAATGATTGGGTCTGCCCCAATCCTGAATGCCCTGAGCCAGAAAAAGTCACTATTGGAGCATCGTTACAAAATCAGGTCCCAGAGCAGGTGTCTTATGGGAATTTTGTCGATCTCGAATATGATGATGCTGACAGTAACTCAACAACGCCATATGACGCTCCTAGTAAAGAGGTCGATACCAAATCGGAGGCATTATCAGATATAGGTAAAGGTAATAAATTAAAGCTGGATGAAAGTCGTGGAGATAACTGTTCAGCTTTTTTAAAAGCATCAAAGGCAGCGCTCAACCGTCTCCAAAAAACGGCTAGTGGGCGCGATAGGGTCGATAGGGTTAGGGAGGTAGTTAGAGCAGTGAATAGCCACCTCCCCTCAGTAAACGGGCAAGTCAGCGAGGCGCAACTTTTATCCTTCTATATGTTGCTATTGGGATGCGAAAACAATAAAAACAATATTGGTATTACCGCACAAGTAGCTAAATACAAGCTAGGATTTATTTTCGGATACAGGGTTCCACTCGGTAATAGGCTGAGGATTACCCCTAAGATTGGCATCGATCGTATCAGTAACAGCCAGCTCAGCATTCCACGACTAGGCATAACATTTTCGGAGAAGTATTTACACATTCCTGTTGCTATTCAGTTTCATTGGTACTGCGTTGGTGCTACATTCGGCTATGAATTTGATTTGCTATTATTTCAATCCTATCACGCCGAAGAGTATTCCCCTTCGCTCAACGTTGTGCAAAAAAAATTCCCAAATATTAGGGTTTCTAGTCTCTTGAAGAAGCCAGGAAGAGCTTTCTGTAAATTAGATTTAACCTTGTTAAAGGGAGTTTCTCTATGCTTAAAGGGTTATTTTCCTGAAACACAGAGGAGGTTTGATAATAATTTTTGGGCCCTAACAAGTGCAATGAACGCTCCTAGGGGGGAAATAAATATAGGTCTGGATCTTCTAAAGCTATCTGGGAGGAGGTAACAGCAATGTTGTATGCTTTACTGTGGTGTAAGGCCTAAATCCCAATCTTTAAAAACGGCATTCTAGCATTATGCTGGAACTTCGGACTGTTTTATGCATGGACCTGGGTGTACTAGGCACCACAGGTTCCGCCTCGAGGAGGAATTCCTACAAACTTCTGCTGATTTTAACCGCTTCTCTACCTACCATACAGTTAGTCAGAAATTAGGTTACGAATTTGCTATTTCGCACTCTATAGCGGTATGCGACCTACAGGTAGGCAAAGCTAGAAGGAGCATAACTCGTGTAACGCTGCTTTGGAGGCCAGGAGGTCAGCCTTGGGAAACCCATATCGGCTGTATATCCTAGCCAAGTGCTCCCCACGTGGACTGCCAGCAGATGCTTTGTAGCTTACTCCCTAGCCAGTTAAATGCCCTTAACACTTATTTACTAGCTAAAAGCCCATATTTACAGACGACCCCACGTCTATGCACAAGGATACCATCAAAATTACGCTATCTGATGGCGCTACA
The DNA here is from genome assembly GCA_039029235.1 of Bacteroidota bacterium. GTDB lineage: Bacteria > Bacteroidota > Bacteroidia > Cytophagales > Amoebophilaceae > JBCBRR01. Next base: position 5,713 of record JBCCGO010000016.1, read on the forward strand.
GAACTGCTACCTATAGGCATCACTGGCTTGGAGATTGCTCAGCAAATGGGCAGAAAGTCAGCCCAGCCAGTGCTCGTAGCCCTGGTCAATGGAGTTTTGTGGGATGTAGCCAGGCCTATCCGTGAGGATGCTACGGTGCAGTTACTTACGTGGAATGATGAAGCTGGGAAGAAAACTTTTTGGCACTCTTCGGCTCATTTGATGGCCGAAGCGCTGGAGGCGCTATATCCAGGCATTAAGCTAGGCATCGGCCCACCTATTGAGCAAGGCTTTTACTATGATATTGATTTTGGAGCGTATACTTTTGATGCTGCTCACCTACCGGACGTAGAGGCCACGATGCTAGCTCTGGCCCAAGAGAAGAATCCGTATCAGAGAATAGAAATTAACAAAGAAGCAGCTATCCAGCATTTTGAGGCTAAAGGAGATCCTTATAAGCTGGCATTATTAGAAGAGTTACAGGATGGGCAGATTACTTTTTACCAGCAAGGTAGTTTCACAGACCTCTGTAAGGGGCCACATATTCCGCATACTGGCTTTATCAGCGCAGTAAAGCTGCTGAATATAGCTGGCGCCTACTGGAGGGGTAGTGAAAAGAATAAGCAACTTACGCGAATCTATGGCATCACTTTCCCGCAACAAAAGCAACTAAAAACTTACCTAGCCTTGCGCGAAAAGGCCCAATATCGGAGCCATCAAAGGCTAGGGCAGGCGCTAAAGCTTTTTACTTTTTCTGGCAAGGTAGGCATCGGCTTGCCCCTTTGGTTACCTAGGGGAGCTGTACTTCGCGAGGAGTTAGTGCGATTTTTGCGCCGTGCGCAACTACAAGCAGGCTATCAACCTGTCGTTACCCCGCACATAGGGCATCAAGCGCTCTACATTACTTCTGGCCATTATGAGAAATATGGCCGAGATTCCTTTCGGCCTATCCACACCCCCCACGAAGGCGAGGCGTTCTTGCTGAAGCCGATGAACTGCCCGCATCATTGCGAGATCTATAAGCACGAACCAAGGTCTTACAGAGATTTACCGATCCGCTTGGCAGAATTTGGCACAGTATATCGCTATGAACAGCATGGTGAGCTGCATGGCTTGACACGTACTAGGTGTTTTACCCAAGATGATGCTCATATCTTTTGCCGTCCTGACCAGATCAAGGAAGAGTTTGCCCAAGTAATAGACCTGATTCTAAATATATTTAAGTCACTAGATTTTACTGACTACACAGCTCAGTTATCTCTGAGAAATCCTGAACGGCCAGCGAACTACATAGGCAAGGCCGAGGACTGGGCTAGGGCCGAACAAGCTATTCAAGAAGTAGTCACCGAAAAGCAGCTGAAAGCTACCCAAGCATGGGGCGAAGCAGCTTTCTATGGGCCTAAGCTGGATTTTATGGTTCGGGATGCCTTGGGGCGAAGCTGGCAACTCGGTACCGTGCAGCTCGATTATCAGCTGCCCGAGCGGTTTGAGCTGGTATATACAGGAACAGATAACCAGCAGCACCGACCTGTGATGATTCATAGAGCACCTTTGGGATCTTTAGAACGCTTTATTGCCATCTTGCTAGAGCATACGGGGGGGCAACTGCCGCTATGGCTAGCCCCTGACCAAGTAGCTGTCCTCCCCCTTGGTGAGAAATACGCTGCTTATGCTGACCAGGTTTGTAGAACCTTATTGGATAGTACTATCAGGAGTTTTGTAGACCATAGTGATGAAAAGATAGGCAAGAAGATCAGGAATGCTGAGCTCGCCAAGATTCCTTATATGCTTATTGTAGGCGAGCAGGAACAGCAGGCGCACGAGGTTGCCGTTAGAAAGCAAGGTGTAGGTGACCAAGGAAGTATGCCTGTTGATAAGTTCATACAAACGCTCATCGCAGCTAGCTCGCCTACATAAGAAGTATGTCAATGAAGAAAAAGTTGCGTAAACTCTTTGAAATTCTCTAACACATCAAATATTTTTAGATATTTGTGTACTTAGTAAGAAGACTACTAAAATCACATAGCCATTAAGAACAGAAGCACGCCAAGATTTCGCAAAAGGGTAGAAGAGCCCTTCCGGGTCAACCAAAGGATCAATGCACCTGAAGTAAGGCTTGTGGGCGATAATGTAGCAGGAGGTATATATCCTCTACCAGAAGCCCTACAGGTAGCAGAAGAGCAGGAACTCGACCTGGTAGAGATATCCGCTAAAGCTGATCCCCCAGTATGCAAGGTAGTTAACTACGCTAAATTCAAATACGAGTATAAAAAGAAACAAAAGGAAATTAGGGCAAGGGCTCACAGAACCATTGTCAAGGAGATACGCTTAGGACCTAATACAGACGAGCATGATCTGGAGTTCAAACTCAAGCATGCTACTAAATTCTTACAAGAGGGTGCTAGGGTCAAGGCGTACGTACACTTTGTAGGCAGATCGATCATCTTCAAAGAAAGGGGCAAGCTGCTTCTACTCAAGTTCTCCCAGGCCCTTGAAGAGTATGGAAAGTTAGCGCAGCTTCCTAAAATGGAGGGAAGACGCATGACACTAACGATAGTACCGCAGGCTACTAAGCAGTAAGCCAGCGCAACGTTGCTTAACGTCTAGTAAGAGGATAGCAAAAAAGTCAGCTAGGTATCAATCAAATCACTGGATATTACAACTATGCCCAAAACAAAGACACACTCAGGAGCTAAGAAGCGATTTGGCCTGACGGGTACAGGCAGAATAAGGCGGAGGCACGCTTTCAAAAATCACCTACTAGATAAGAAGCAGACCAAGCAAAGAAAAAGGCTGGCACATACTACCTTGGTTCATCAAGCAGACGAGGCCAGAGTGCGTAAACTACTTAAAATTTAAAGGAGTGCAGCCTTGGTACAAGCAAGGCCACTGAAACGCAAACCGAACTATAAAAATGCCAAGAGCAGTTAATGCAGTCGCTTCCAGAGCGCGCAGAAAAAGAATACTCAAACAAGCCAAAGGTTACTGGGGTAGGCGGAAGAATGTATGGACCGTTGCAAAGAATGCTGTGGAGCGTGGGTTGCAATATGCCTACAGGGATCGAAAAGTCAGAAAGCGCGCGTTTAGACAGCTCTGGATCCAACGAATCAATGCAGCTGCTAGGATACAGGGGATGAGTTATTCACAATTTATCGGGAAGCTCCAAGCAAGTGATGTCGGCTTAAACAGAAAAGTACTAGCTGATCTAGCTATGAATCATCCACAAGCTTTTGCAGCAGTCGCGAAGCAGCTCCACTAGCTAGCACCAATAAGCACATACAGGACGCAAGGGCGCCTTGCTCCGCAACCCCAGGAACTAACAAGACAAATCTTCCGGCCTTTCTAGCATCAAGATAGATGTGTGGGCAACTACAAAGTATTTTTCGCCTTTGTAATAAAGCTCGTAAGCACTTTTGTATAGAAACAAAGCCAAGTCGCCTGGCTTGGCTTGTAAGGGGATATACTTCACGCTTTCTCTAGGTTCTTTCCAAGATTCTGTATCTTCTGCGATAGCAGGGATCGGATAGCCTGGCCCTACCTTGACCACATAGCCATGCTATACTTTCTCTTTTTCCTACACATTAGGAGTGAGGTATAGTCCGCCAGCCGTTCTCGCTACGTCTTGCCTCGGCTTGATGAGCACACGGTCGCCAATGATCTCTTTAAGTAGATCTTGTACCATAAAATCTCCCATCACTTGCCGATTTAGTGCTACATATGGCCGCTGCAAAAACCTAGAGCCGGTACAGCAAGAGCCCAATGCCCAAGCAGGTCTAGCAAAAGTAGTGTTGTAAATTACCTGTATATGCAAAATTTACACATATACTTTTAGACAGTAATGTTAGAATGTGGCCTTAATTCGTTGGGTATCCCCTACCCCCAAACCGCATATTGTACCTAGCTACCCTCTTCGGGGGGGACAGTATTGTTAATCCCCAGGTTTAAGCCAGCCATCTTCCAGCTTGCCCTAGTTTTTACAGGAAGTTATCTTCTTTCCATCACTTTATTACATCTTTTGCCAGACTTATTTTCTTGGCACACCTCAGCCACACGTGTGGGACTGTATGTACTCATAGGCTTTTTCTTACAGCTATTCTTAGGGTTTTTTAGCCAAGGGTAGAGCATGGCCATGTGTACGAAGGAGACCAAGAGGTACAGCTCCGTAGCATTTCCCCACTATCCTTGTTTACTTCGCTTTGTATACACACTTTTATGGATGGCGCCATCCTGAGCGCAGCTATTTCCATAGAATCGTCCCATGACCACAATCATTATCAGCTTTTGGTAGGCATTATCCTACACAAGGCTTCTGAGGCCTTTGCTTTGGTCACCGTACTCAGAAAGGTAATCCAGAAAAGAGAGACCATCGTCCTGTATGTGTCATGTTTCTCGCTAACTTCTCCCCTCGGTTTATGGTTGAGTGGATATGGAAGTCAGCAATTTTTTCTTGCCAGCGAAGGGCTTGTGGCGCTAGCAGCTGTGGCAGGGGGAACTTTCTACATATTGCTACGACGATATTCTTTGAGGCAAGCCTATACCATCATATGAGTACTGCAAAGCTCATTGCAACGCTAGCAGGGGCTGGCCTAGTGATCTGCTTAGCATATCTTCTGTAGGGCAGTATACCTCACAGTACGATTCGTACTTGGCCTTTTATTAGTTTTGTCGAGTGATGCCTAGCAGTTGTGATCTCTTCGTACTAAGCTAGGTACAAGTGCTACCTACTTTAACTTAAAGGAGTTGTCTCGTGGCTAGGCTTAGCGGTAAGGTAGGGGTGAGGAAGTGGGAGATCATCTTTAAGCCCTGGGGCCGGCCCTGGGTCATATACTTGGGTAGACACTGGCTCAGTGGCTGTCCGCTGATGTTTGTTAGTGACTTGCTGTATGACTAAAAAAGAAGCCCAACAAGAAATAGCCAGACTTACTGATCTAGTACGGTACCACAATAAGCTATACCACCAGTATGCACAGCCCACAATCTCTGACTATGCCTTTGATCAGCTCCTGGCCAATCTTGCCCAACTCGAAGCCCAGTTTCCTGAGTATCAACTGCCTGACTCCCCCACGAAAGTAATTGGTGAAACACCTACTAAAAACTTCGAGACGGTCTATCATCAGTATCCGATGCGATCGCTGAGTAATACTTATTCGGCAGCAGAGGCAGCCCATTTTGTACAGCGGATTGCAAAGCAGCTACCCGGGGAGTCTATAGAGTTCTTTTGTGAGCTCAAGTTTGATGGGATAGCTATCAGCCTCGTATATGAGCAGGGCGTACTAAAGCGGGTAGTTACACGTGGAGATGGCACCAAAGGAGATGATATCACGCGCAATGCGCGGCAAATCAAGACCATCCCGCAGGTAATCCGGGCCCAGGATGTTCCCCCAGCTTTTGAGGCAAGGGGAGAGGTTTGTATGCCTTGGAGCGAGTTTGAACGACTGAATGAGGCGAGAAAGGCTCATGGTGAGGAACCCCTAGCCAACCCGCGGAATGCAGCTGCCGGAACGCTCAAAACGCTCAGGCCTGGGTCAGGTCCTCCAAGAACTTTAGACTGCTATCTATATGCGCTGAGGGCTGAGGTCATGGCCTTGGATACGCACGAGGAGGGGATTCGTTTGCTAGAGAGGTGGGGTTTTAATGTCTCGGATACTTACCAAAAGTGTAAGGATACGCAGGAGGTACTTGACTACATTCACTATTGGGAAGAGCAGAAAAAAAATCTGCCTGTGGGCATCGATGGGGTGGTTATCAAAGTCAATCGGTTGGCACAGCAAAATAGCCTGGGCACTACAGCTAAAAGCCCCCGCTGGGCCACTGCTTACAAATATAAGCCAGCGCACGTGGCAACGATTCTTGAAGAGATCGTTTATCAAGTAGGGAGGACAGGAGCCATCACACCGGTAGCGCAGCTACAACCAATCTTACTTGCTGGTACTAGGGTGAAAAGGGCCTCGTTACACAATGCTGGCGAGATAGAGCGCCTCCAGCTACATCTGGGCGATACGGTCTTCATCGAAAAGGGGGGTGATATCATCCCTAGAGTGATTGGAGTAGATACAACGCAACGAAAGGCTCATAGTAGGCCAGCCAAGTTTGTTACACACTGTCCGGCATGTGGTACCGTGCTGGCGAGGCGATATGCAAAAGTTTTGTACTATTGCCCGAACGCCCAATGCTCTCCACAGATTCGGGCTATGCTAGAGCACTTTGTGCATAGCAAGGCCATGGATATCCAAGCCATCGGTAAGAAGACTATTGCTCTATGGCTCGAGAAAGGGCTTGTACGGACACCAGCTGACTTATATGCCCTGCGCGAGGGGGATATCTATGCTTTGGAAGGGTTTAAGGATTTATCTACTAGGAACATACTGCAGGGCATTGAGCAGTCTAAACGACAACCTTTTGCGCGGGTATTATTTGCGATAGGCATCCGGCATGTGGGGGCAGTAGTTGCCGAAAAAATTGCACATCACTATGCTTCTGTAGATAGGCTGGCACAAACCAGTGCTGAGGAATTGATGACAATACCAGCAGTTGGCCGCGAAATTGCCCATAGCGTGGTAGCTTATTTTCAGATCTCTGAGAATTTACAACTCATTGAGGCACTCAAAAAAGCAGGACTGCAGCTGTATACCATTAGACCAGAAGCTGCTCTAGCCAGCCAGCCTTTGGCTAACAAGACTTTTGTTATCTCAGGTACCTTTGAGAGTTTTGGCCGAGAGGCTTTGAGAGGTGGGATTGAAAGCCGAGGTGGGAAGGTCTTAGCCGGAGTGTCTAGAAAGTTAGACTACCTAGTAGCTGGCCACCATCCTGGACCTGCCAAGCTAGCCCAGGCTGAAGCACAGGGCATACATATCGTGGACGAAGCGGCCATCAAGCAGATGATGGGGTGGTGATACTAACCAACTAGGGGAGCACAATCCCCTCCCTTGTACGCAGAGACTCGTCACAGTCAGCTAGCTGTCCTGTAGTTACCGGAGAGATGCATACTGCTGAAGAGCACACTAATAGACAAGGGGGCTGCACGCCCCCTTGTCTGGATTACAACAATTGGCTATCCTAGGCTACTTGCTGGCTGTCTTTGCTGACGTCCTTTCTGTTTTTGACGTCTACCCTAACCTCTTGGGCCATTTCTTTGAGCTCTTGCATCCCTTTTCTAACACGGCCGCCAGCTGCCTTATTCCCTCTGCCGTAGAATTTTTCAAAGTCTTCTTTTAAGTTTTCAACATGCTTTTGTATGACATCAAACTGTCTCATAGTATTATATGTTTAGTTTCTGGGTGTATTATATATTATAAATCGTTTGCTGGCTTACAATATAGTCAAAATATTTTTAAGCAATAATAAATAATGCAGTGCCTAGGAGAAATCTCTTTCTGTAGAGATGTTTATTTTTATCCTGCTCATGCCATAAAAATCTCTTTACTAAGCAGCTTATGTGAGGTTGTCTGGCACTATAATTAAGTAAGCTTCATTTAAGTACACAACTATTATGCTTGGTAAGTTCCTAAATCCCCAAAACGAATGCCTCCAGGATGCGGGAAGGTGTTAACTTTGTGCTTTTGTAACATTGAACTCTTTCATAAGAGCTGTCATCGGCAAGCTGGCTACTTTCGCAGTGTGTACAAAGTTTGGAGATGATTAACAGTGTTTTGCATTGGCCCATCTCAACGTTGTTAATACAATGAAAACAACATCGAGCTGCCCTCCGGCTGAGCCTGGGGCCCCTTGTCAGGGCTCCGTAGAACTCCCCTACACGCACTAGTGCTACTGCAAGGGAGCTCCTAGCCCTTTGTATCATCTTCCCCGTAAGTTTACAACTTCATTCCAACGACTATCATAAATTTTTAACTTCTACCAAAGAAGATAACTATAAACTAAAATCCGTTTATAGACCAGTCAAGATCCAGCTTCGGCGAGCTGTGCAGCTCAAGTATGGATTAAGGCTACATGTATCGAATACTCCTACAACATCTATTGTCACCATATGCCCGGGAATAAGCTTGCTTTGACTCCCTCAAACGCAATCGACAGGGCCAATACTAATGTAAAACTCAAGAAACGTCGCAAAGACATCGTCCTCGAAGCACAAATGAAGGAACTAGGTACGCCCCTAGTCAATGGCGAACATCAAAGCAGGCCCGACGCCATAATGCCTCCGCGTTTTCTCCAATACGGCGCTGACAATATAACACCCCATCTCCGAGAGGACAAAGAGGTCTCACTCCTTATCCAGCTCCTGGTCTACAACGAAAAGCCAGCTCCCTATCCCTACCACAGTACCCTACAGGCTTGCTACAAATGACCTGAGTGGGGCAGCCAAGAGCTGGCATTCCGCTTCTGTCTAGTAGACCTAACACAAATCAGCGGCCAAGAACTTCTCCAGCGCGGTCACTACGTCCTGATGAAGCCCTTGCTGAAGCACGAGATAGGTGTTAATTTCGAGCTAGCTCCTAATGCTTACCGAGAGGTGTCCCAAGCGTGTGTAGCAGTAGTAGGTAGCGCTATACGTCTCGGCAATGCCTTGGCTATGCTACCTCCTTCAGCAACCCGGTGGTAGGGGGGAAAATATTCAAGTTTATTGGAGAAGTACTCAAGGACAAAGCAGCTATTTTTATGACATACAGCGCACAACTAGAGCTAAGAGGGAGAAGGAGAAATACACAGCAAGGGGGACAACAAAACGGCGAAACTGATCCTCCGTGACAGGGAGCCGATAGAGAAAGTGGACGAGTGGACAGCTAGCCTAGCTGGGTAGCTGGTAAAACAAAAAGAATGTCACTAACTTGATCTTCTCCTCAGATATCACAACTGATAGATGGCTCTATACAAGTATTTACATAATAAACTCAGGTCTACCTTCTACCCTGGATTACTTTTCATCTTCCTGGCTGCCCCTAGCCCAACCTGGGGTACGGCAACCAAGCAAGATGATAACTTCGTGATGCATCACATTAGCGACGCACACGAGTGGCATTTAGCAACCCTGGGAGATACTCACATTACACTGCCGCTGCCGGTCATTATCTTCTCTAAAGATCGGGGATTAGTAATCTTCTCCTCGAGTCGGTTTTTCGGCGAGCACCACTGCCGTATACCCTACCAGGGGTATCAACTAGATGAGCACGATAAAATTATAGCGCTAGATGCAGCTCATACTTTCTATGACTTGTCTATCACCAAAAATGTGGCAGCTATACTTATCAGTGTGCTGATCTTGCTAGTCATGCTACTGAAAGCCAGCCAGCAGTATAGGTATAATTCTTACCTCGTACCGCGAGGCTTCTGGGCACTGCTAGAGCTCATCATTGTCTTTGTCAAAGAGGAGATAGCTATCCCCAACATTGGGAAGCAACAATACGAGCGATTTATGCCTTACTTACTCACTGTTTTCTTTTTTATTGCGCTTAATAACCTGCTGGGCTTGCTGCCAGGAGCTGCTAATGTGACTGGCAATATCTCAGTAACTCTGGTGCTAGCCGCATTTACTTTTGTGCTAACCACTATCAATGGCAATAAACTTTACTGGCAGCATATTTTCAGTACACCCGGGGTGCCCAAGTGGCTTGCACCTATTATGCTTCCTGTAGAGCTCATCGGGTTATTCATCAGACCCATTTCATTAGCTTTTCGCCTATTTGCCAATATCACGGCAGGGCACATCATACTACTGAGCATTATAAGTCTTATATTTATCTTCGAGACCGAGTTGGCAGGGTTAGTCAGTGTGCCCTTGGGTACGCTTATATTTTTACTTAAGCTCATTGTCGCCCTCCTTCAAGCCTATATCTTTACGCTTCTATCCGCTATATACTTTGGTACGGCTGTAGGGAGTGGCGAAGAATAATTTTCATAATCTCTGAACCGAAACGCTATGTTGAATACACTGTTACTACTTGATGCAAGTCTATCGCTTTTAAGTGCAGGCATAGGTGCGGGCATAGTTACCTTAGGAGCTGGCTTAGGCATCGGTAGGATAGGGAGCGTTGCCATGGAGGCCATTGCCAGGCAACCAGAAGCTAGTGGGAAAATACAGACAGCCATGATCATCGCTGCTGCTTTGATTGAAGGGGTAGCACTCTTTGGTATCTTGGTTTGCCTGCTTATGGCTACCAAATAAACTGAGACGCTGTAGTCCAGCTGGCGATGCATGCTACAAGCAATGTTTGATTTTGATAAGCTATGAACTTGGTTACTCCTGACTTTGGGCTTGTTTTTTGGCAAACCATCATACTACTGGTAGTACTGTTTATACTAGGCAAGTTTGCCTGGGGGCCTATCCTGCAAACTATCCAGGAACGAGAGCGTAACATCGAGCAGGCACTAACAGCAGCTACGGTAGCTAGGAAGACAGTAGAGCGCGTAGAGGCAGCGCAGGCGTTGCTTATCGAAAAAGCCCACGCAGAGCGGGAGGAGATTATTGCAGCAGCACTGGATACGCAGCATGCTATCCTCGAGGAGGCCAAGGGGGAAGCCAAGCGGCTAAGTCAGCAGCTCTTGGAACAGGCCGGCATGGAGATAGAAGAAGCCCGACAGGCAGCCCTGGCTAGCTTAAAAAATGAGGTGGCTACTGTGGCCGTACAGATCGCTGAGAAACTGCTGGCAAAAGAGCTGAGTCCCCAAAGTAGGCAGAAAGAGCTAGTCGAAAGCCTACTAGCAGAGGCATCTTGGAACTGAGCCAATATATTAGACAACGAAGGTATGTATACCCCTGTAGCACCCCAATACGCCCAAGCTTTACTGCAACAGGCCCGAGTGCAAGGCATACTGACTGATGTATATGCTAGTGTACTACTATTGGATAGAATTTGTACAGAGAATGACGACCTGAAAAAAATTCTCAAGAGCCCTGTAGTACATCACGATAAGAAGCTAGCTATCTTACAAAGCGTTTTGGAGGGCAAGGTCGATGCCTTGGTGCTCGACTTTCTTAAAATGATTGGCCAAAGAAGGCGAACGGCTATACTAGCGGAGATCACGCAAGCATTCCTCCAGCAATACAATAGCTCCCAGGGCACCCAAACTGCCCATATAACCACTACCTTCCAGCTAAGTGATGATCTCGCTGATCGTTTCAAAACCCTTGTAAAAGCCATAGTACCTTGCCAAGAAGTAGTACTAATCCAGCATATTCGTTCAGCAATTCTAGGAGGTTACATCCTACAAGTAGCAGACAAGCAGCTAGATATGTCTCTAGTAACCCAGCTCCATGCACTGAAGAAGCAGTATATAGCGCGGGGCTACTAGCTAAGCAGTAGTATGACCAGCTGCGCAAGCCTTGAATCCATAGACCATGATAGATATAAGACCAGACGAGATAGCTACCGTGCTCCAAGAACAACTAGCGAACTTCAAGACAGGTCGCGAGCTAGAAGAGGTAGGTACGGTCCTACAAGTAGGCGATGGCGTGGTTCGTATCTATGGCCTATCACAAGTAAAGGCCGGTGAGCTCATTGCGTTTGCAGATGGACACAAAGGCCTGGCCCTCAACCTAGAGGAAACCCATGTAGGTGCCGTGATTTTAGGCACCTCCGAGGGCATTCAAGAAGGGGATACTGTGAAGCGCACTCAGAAAATTGCTGCTATCCCAGTAGGCGAAGGTGTGGCAGGGCGCATCGTTGATACTCTAGGCGAGCCTATCGACGGCAAAGGTCCGATCCAAGGCGAGCTACTAGCCATGCCACTAGAAAGAAAAGCGCCAGGCGTGCTCTATCGGCAACCGGTCAATGAGCCTTTACAGACAGGTACCAAAGCCATTGATGCCATGATCCCCATCGGCAGGGGGCAGCGTGAGCTAATTATTGGGGATAGACAGACTGGGAAAACGACAATAGCCCTAGATACCATCACTAATCAGCGTACCTTCTTTGAGCAAGGTAGGCCTGTGCACTGCATCTACGTAGCCATCGGGCAGAAAGCCTCTACTATAGCCAGTGTAGTAGCTGAGCTCACAAAGCATGCAGCCATGGCCTATACCACCGTAGTAGCCGCATCAGCTGCCTCACCAGCACCTATGCAGTTTCTAGCTCCTTTTGCAGGGGCTGCTATTGGTGAGTACTTCAGAGATACTGGTAGGCATGCCTTGGTTATCTATGATGACTTATCTAAGCAGGCTGTGGCTTACAGGGAAGTCTCTCTGCTGCTCAGAAGACCGCCTGGGCGCGAAGCCTACCCAGGAGATGTATTTTATTTGCACTCAAGGCTCTTAGAAAGGGCAGCTAGAATCAATGACAACGACGAGATAGCCCGGCAGATGAATGATTTGCCTGCTACACTTCAAGAGAAAGTCCGGGGAGGAGGTTCTTTAACAGCCTTGCCTATTGCCGAAACCCAAGCTGGAGATATATCTGCTTACATTCCTACCAACGTCATTTCTATCACAGACGGGCAGATATTCTTAGAGTCTAACCTATTTAATGCAGGGATCCGGCCTGCTATCAACGTAGGGATCTCCGTGTCGCGTGTAGGAGGGGCTGCCCAGATCAGGCCTATGAAGAAGGTATCGGGTACTTTAAAACTCGATCAAGCACAATTTCGTGAGCTAGAAGCTTTTGCAAAGTTTGGGGCTGACCTAGACATGGCTACACAGCGGGCCATTTATAGAGGACGTAAAAATCAAGCTATTCTTACCCAAAGTCAGCATGCTCCTATACCTGTCGCACAGCAAGTTGCTATTCTCTACGTTTCTACCAGTGGGTATCTGGATGGTATTCCGCTATCCCGTGTCAAAGAGTTTGAAAAAGCATACTTGCTCCTCTTAACGGCACAGCACGGTGCTACTCTAGCCAGGATAGCGCAGGGTGAGTGGAGTGATGCAATCATGCAAGTACTTACTGAGGAAGCCCAGAACCTGGCTAGAACCTACGAACATCCTACAGGAGTTAGCGATTAGGCGCATAGCTCAGTAGTTTCTAAACGCGTATGCCTAGCATCAGAGAAATAGTGCACCGAATCAGCTCTGTAGCTGCTACCCAGCAGATTACGAAGGCTATGAAAATGGTAGCCGCCGCCAAGCTAAATAAAATACAGCGAAGGGTACAACAGCTACGGGTTTATGCAGCGGAGCTATCAGCTATGCTGGCGCAGGTTATCTCTGCTCTGGACCAGCCACTGGCCCAACACTATACCCAAGAACGTCCTATCAGAAAGCTGCTGCTCGTAGTCATGACCTCTGATAAGGGCCTTTGTGGTTCTTTTAATAGCCTGGTGTTAAAAAAAGTAACGGCCCATATACACTCCTGGGGTACAAAGTCTTCCGTACAGACCGATCTGCTGGTCATTGGTAGAAAGGCCTTGAGCTACTTTAAGAAGCATCGTCATCATCATCAGCTTATTACAGCCTATACAGACTTGGCTAATCAGGTCAGTTTTGAGCCAGCTAGCCAGGCTGCCACTGCTGTGATGGACATCTTTGCCAGCCATACCTATGACCGGGTGGAACTGGTTTATAATAACTTTATCAGTGTGGCTACCCAGGCTGTACAGATAGAGCAGTTCTTGCCGATAGTTCCCTGCCCCCCTACACAAGGCCAGACCCATCCCCTGAATTACCTTTATGAGCCTTCTAAGGCCGCGTTGGTAGAAGAGCTGATCCCTAAGTCACTAACAATCCAGTTTTGCAAAGCTCTTGTAGCGTCTTATGCTGCTGAGCAGGGGGCACGCATGACAACCATGGGGAAGGCTACTGACAATGCCGAGGAGCTACTTAAGTCGCTACGCATCACCTATAACCGATCTCGCCAAGCAGCTATCACTAATGAAATAGCAGAGATTGTGGCAGGTGCCGAAGCACTAGCAGTTTGAGCGAATATCCATCTTACAGCAACCCCAGTGCGGGGGAAGGCCTGGGGGCCCTCTCGAGGTGGCCCCCAGGCCGAGGAGCGGGGAGAGCAGTTATAAGCGTCCTTGGCCAGAAGATGCAGGAGCGGGACGGAGCATCTTCTCGAGGGGTTCCCTTGCCTGGAGCATCTGGCGGGCCATCGGTG
>JBCCGO010000017.1:0-19154 GCA_039029235.1 Bacteroidota bacterium
CTGGGCTGTCTTTGAATGCTAGATAGGCGTGGTTGATGGGGGCATCATATTCATCGATGAGTATATACACGGGCTTGCCAAAGTGCTTATAAAGGAGCTCGCTGAGGAAGCGAAGGCTGTCTGCTAAGTCTTCTTGGCTGAAGGTACTCTTGAAATAACGACTTAGTTGCTCCTTCTGATCCTCGTCTAGTAGGTTTGATTGGGGGTGGATATACTGCTTTAGATATCTATGCTTTTTATAAAGCTTGGCGATTTGCCGCTTGAGGCCAGCTTCTATTCTCTCATATGAGCTCCCTTTGACATCTTTGAGTCCGAGGCTGATGACGGGGTACTGCCCTTGGTATTCGCTGACTAGATCTGGATGCTGTTGAGCAATCTTGAGCGGGGCCAGTTGCTTGACCTTGCCTGTCTTAGGCCCTATTACTACTTCTCCGCCAGCAAAGAGCTTATGGTTGAGAGACTCCTCTTGAGGAAGGAGGCCCCCTTGCTCATCTACTTCTATGGTGAGGAAGCACCTGAGCATGTCCATATTCAGGCTCTTTCCCCAGCGTCTAGGGCGGACAATCAATACCGCCTTGCTACCACTCTCCTCCAAGAATTCTTGGATAAACATGCTTTTATCGACAAATATATTGCTTGAGAGGAGCAAATCGGCGAAGTTGTCTGTACCTACGCATATTTTGGGCTTGGTGCTCATGGTAGTGAGATTATTTTTTCGGTGATTGAAGTTAGGCGAGCCTTGCTATAGTATAGGGCCTGACCTTGGCTAGCTACCTCAGTGTTGTAGCATTTTATGGGCACTTGCCTAGCATGCTAGCGAGCGTTGGGTGGAATTTATGCCTTTATTGGGAAGATACAAAGGGTTAGGAGCCTGCAACTTCCAGCCTAGTCCCGCACAGCAGCCCGAGTACGCATAGGGGAGGTCTGGGGGCCCCTCGCGAGGTGGCCCCCAGGCGCTGGAGGGAGGGGGAGAAGGTCTAGAAGACTTTGGTGGGAAGATGCAGAAGCGGGGCGGAGCATCTTCTCGAGAGGTTCCCTTGCCAGGAGCCTCTGGTGCTTGGAGCCTCCTGGCGGCTCAGCGACGCTCAGCTCCTACTAGAGCGTGATTTCTTCATACTGTAAAGCCACTTCCTTCCCACAAAAAGCTAGGCAAACTTGTAACAGCTTCTTGACATGGGCATGGGACTTGGCATGCATGCCATAACCCTTCGTCGAGATCTGCCATAAGCCTGCCTCGGCTACGGCCGCTAGGCCTGACACATCCTGTACCACCTTGTACTCGAGCACTAGGGCTTGGTCTCTTCCATGAGCTGCCCTGGGGATCAGCATCGCATCTGCACGGCCCAGGGCGCTCTCCCGCTCGCTCTCGATCTGATAAGAGGGAGATAAGATACTCAGTAAGCATAGCATGAACCGGCTGTAGAACACCTCTACTGCCTTATCTCCTGTCTGGTGGAAGCTCACCGAGAGGTGCAAGAGCTCTCGGAGCGTGGTCTCAAATTCCAATACCTCACCCACCCGCACTGGGATTGCTGTAAGAGGATTAGCCCCCTGTGCCATCTTCTGGGCAAGTTCCTAACTCCTAAATAATGGCTTTGCTTAGAACTTCTGCCTCTCCCTTCTGAGCCTGGGGGCCAACCTTGTCAGGGGGACCCCAGACCTCCTTCTGCGCACTGCTGTAAGGGGAGATAATATAATCGTTTGTTGCTATATCGATAGCCTAGTAGGCTAGTAGCCTGGGATCTTATTCAAGACAATATCCCTATTTATCAAAGAATATGCTAGCTTTGCATTATGCAGGCTATCACAAGATTTAGCGTTTAGGACACCTTTTGGATCCACCCACTATATATCAATATCAAAGCTTATGAGAAATCGAAGTCTGGTTATTTTCCTGACCAGCGTTACATCCTTACTCTGCCTTTACTATCTATCCTTTACCGGGATGGACGTACGTGTGCAGCAGAAAGCTACTAAGTATGCCACCGATGAGGCAGGCCAGGTTGATTTTGCGAAACGCCAAGCCTACTTAGATTCCGTGTGGAAAGAGCCTGTCTTTGACTGGCTAGGCATACGCTATACGTATGAGGCAGTGAAAGAAAATGCACTCACCCTAGGGCTAGACTTACAAGGAGGCATGCATGTGACCCTAGAGGTATCCCCGATGGGACTTATCCAGGGCCTGGCAGGTAATAGTAAGGACGAGACTTTTCTAGCAGCCCTCCAAGAAGCCGAGCAAAAACACCAGGTACAGCCTTCCCTACCTTTTACCAAGGTATTCTACCAAGCTTATCAAAAAATACGTCCGGAAGGCAAGTTGAGCGATATCTTTTCTACGGCTGCCAATCGGGCACGCATCACGCGCGAGACCAGTGACCAAGCTATCTTAAAATTATTGGACGAAGAGATCAGTAGCGCTGTTGATCGCTCCTTTGAAGTCATCCGAGCACGTATTGATCAGTTTGGAACTTTACAACCCAATATTCAGCGCCTACCAGGAGATAGAATCCAGATAGAACTACCTGGTGTGAACAATCCAGCCCGCGTCAGGAAGCTACTACAAGGTGTAGGTCAGCTGCAGTTCTGGCAGGTGTACGAACTAGTTGAGCTAGAAAATGCCCTCCAGGCTGTGGATAATTTTTTGAGCACAGAACAAAGCACGGCTATACCCATACAAGTACAGCAACCTACTGAGTTTGGTAAATACGTAGACGGTGATTCAGCACAGCAACCAGAGCAAGGTCATAGATCCACTATACATGAGGCTGCAGCAAGCTCGCCACTGCTAGGACTGCTTAAACCTAGCCATGGACTAGCATACGCTATAGAGGATGTACCTGCCATCCAGCAAATCCTAGCCCGCAAAGATGTAAAGACACGCTTCCCTACTGACCTCGTCTGGCTGTGGGATGCCAAGCCTCTTAAACTCGATGATGGTACAGAAGTACTAACGCTCTATCCGATAAAATCTGCTAGGGGAGGAAAAGCACTCCTAGCCGGAGATGTGATTACAGACGCTCGTCAAAGTTTTGATAGGCATGGTAAGCCAGCCGTGAGTATACATATGAACAGTCGTGGTGCCTCCGCTTGGAGGAAAATAACAGCCAAGAGTATTGGTAAGCAGATCGCTATTACGCTAGATGATAAGGTCTACTCAGCACCTGTCGTTAGTACAGAGATCCCGGATGGTAACTCCGAAATCACCGGCAGCTTTACTATTGAAGAGGCGAAAGACCTAGCCAGTATTCTCAAGGCCGGCTCTTTACCTGCTCCTGTCAAAATCGTAGAAGAAGCGCTCATTGGCCCCACCCTCAGCCAGGCAGCACAAGCAAAAGGCATCACCGCTATGCTACTAGGGCTAGTATTGGTAGCCCTGTTCATGCTACTCTACTATGCCCAAGGCGGTGCCATTGCTAACGTAGCTTTGCTTTTCAACATCCTCTTTGTACTAGGCACACTAGCCCAGCTCAATACTGCCCTCACCCTACCAGGTATTGCAGGCATTGTCCTGACCATAGGTATGTCCATAGATGCCAATGTGCTCATTTTTGAGCGTATCCGAGAGGAACTCAACAAGGGTATGCAAATGCCAGCAGCCATCCATCAAGGCTATCAGAAAGCCTACAGCTCCATTATTGATGCCAATGTAACTACTTTCCTGACAGGCGCTATTCTCTATGGATTAGGCCAGGGACCTGTCCGGGGCTTTGCTACTACCTTAATGGTCGGCATTGTTACTTCCCTATTTACAGCCGTATTGCTCACCCGCCTCATCATCAGCTGGCTAGTGAATAACCGACGAACCGCTAAGCTCAGCTTTGATTTTGCCCACACCCAAAGTTTACTAAGCAACGTCAACCTTAACTTCTTAGGGAATCGCTATCTTTTCTACACCATCTCTGGCGTGTTCATCAGCCTTGGCTCATTCCTTATGGTGCAGCAAGGAGGGCTCAACCTAGGCGTTGATTTTACCGGAGGCAGGTCCTATGTAGTAGCTTTTAGCCATCCTGTAGAAGCCACCGCACTGAAGACCAACTTGGCTCATAAGCTGGACGACCAAGGGGTAGAGGTCAAAACCTACGGAGCCAATAACGTACTAAAAATCACAACCAACTATCTCATCCAGGAAGAGGCTGTGGAGGCTGATGAGCGGGTAAGGAATACCTTGATAGAAGGACTCACAAGCTTCACAGGCCTTACCTACACCGATAGCCCTACTACAAGCCAGCAAGCAACCTTTGCCATAGTCAGTGCTACAAAAGTAGGCGGTAGTATTGCTGGAGATGTTCAGTCGGCTGCTAAAAAATCGATCCTATTCTCCCTGATCATGATCTTTGGCTACATCGTAGCCCGCTTTCGGCGGTGGCAGCTAGGCCTGGCTGCTGTTGCAGCCTTATTGCATGATAGCCTAGCAGTATTGGCTGCCTTCGCTATCGCCAGGGCCTTGGGATATGCCTACGAGATAGACCAAGTATTTATAGCAGCCATACTGACCATTATTGGGTATTCTATTAATGATACGGTCGTCGTATTTGACCGTATCAGAGAAAACAGACGCACCAGAGCCAGTAGCAACTTCCCAGCTATAGCTAACACCGCGATCAACGAGACCCTCAGTAGAACGCTCATTACTTCCTTCACTACGCTGATGGCCGTGCTAGTGCTCTTTGTATGGGGCGGCGAGGTACTGAGAGGCTTTTCCTTCGCCTTATTAGCAGGAATCATCTTTGGCACTTACTCTTCTATTTGTATTGCTGCCCCCCTATTTATAGACCTTGCCAGGCTACATAGACCAAGAAGCTATAGGCGGTCTAAGTAAGTGCCAGCTAGGTACAGCAGTTGCAGTATTGATTTTCATACCCCTGATCAATAGCCAGCAGGCCTTTTTGTATACACTGTACAGCTAGCCGATCGCACCGTTCATTGTTTGGGTCACCTGCATGCCCTCGGACCCAAGAAAACGTGACCTGATGCCGCTGGTAGAGCGCCCAAAACTTTTTCCAAAGATCTGCGTTTTTTCTACCCTTAAACCCATTCTTTATCCAAGTTTGTAACCAACCCTTTGCAACAGCATCTATCACATACCTAGCGTCTGAGTAGATCAGTACAGTCTGGCCCTGCTCCTTTAAAGCTTCTAGGGCAGCAATCACAGCTAGCAATTCCATCCGATTGTTGGTAGTTTTTCTAAATCCTTGGACAAACTCTTTGCGGTAGCCTTTGTATTGTAAGATCACTGCATAGGCCCCAGGACCTGGATTACCTTTTGAGGCGCCATCTGTATGAACTCTGATCAAGCTATAAGAAGTAGTATTTTCTATACAACACAGCAGCATGTATTGTGAACAATTTAATAGCGATAGCCAGTAGAATAATGCCCATCATTCTATGAATGATGCTTATACCTAACCTACCCAGCTTTTTTTCGATCCATTCAGAGTACTTCAAGACAAGATATATGAGTAGTAAATTGGCCAGCGTGCCACAAAGAACATTGATAGCCTTACAGGTTGCTTTCAGGGTAATCAGGGTTGCTAACGTACCTGTACCTACTATCATGGGGAAGGCTAATGGCACCACCGAAGACGACTCAGCATCCGCTTCAATCTTGGCTATACTGATATTGAGGCTCATCTCTAGCCCTACTAAAAACAAAATAACACTGCCAGCCAGGGTAAAGAAGTTAACATCAACAGAGAATAGGTCTAGCAAAGCTTGTCCAGTAAACAGAAAAGTAACCATGATGATACCTGCTACCGTGGCTGTCTTCCTTGCATCAATGTATCCTATCTTTTTTCTCATACTGATGATGATAGCTGTACTGCCTGGTACATCAACCACAGCAAAGAGTATCAGAAAAGCAGAGAAAAACTTTCTAAAATCAAAATCAGTGAAAAAATCACAGAGGGATGCCATGGACTATCGTATTAATCTAGCTAGCTTCTTAAAAATGTACCTCGATCAAATAACCTCAGTAACTACCTATTGGGCACGATCGCGTAAACTTAGAGAAAGGATATTGTATAAAAAACCTGCTTATCATAAATTTGCAAAGAGGTTAGCTGCACAACCTAGGAAACGCACCATACTGATATGGTAGTGCCGTCCACAACTGTGCAAGGTATATTAGCGACAAAGCTAGCAATTCTCCTAAAATTATTACATCGTAAGGGCAAACGGGCCAGAGCAGACCATCGTTGCGTGAGTGGGGAGCATCTTTTTGGGTGCTAACCCACACACTGTCACTTTAGGAATCTCCACGCCACGTGCAAAATTAAACGCATTACATAGCAAAGCACCAAAGCTGTTATGAAAAAACTAACCCATAAAACACGTCTCTCCTGGCTTTTCCAGCTAACGAGCCCAGTATATCTATTATTAGCCACGCTGCCTCAGGGAGATGCCGCGCAAGTTAAAAGCCCCGAAAAGCCCCAGCTGCGCCTAGAAGTAGCATCGAATAAACTAGAAGGTGCTAAGTGCACCACCCAGGTTGCCCTAACCAATCTCTCAATAGCCGCGATAGGCCCTACTCAATACAGTTTAGTCGTACGGGAGAAGCATGGGCAAGCAGTCAAAGTCTACTATCAAAACACAACTGGCCAAATCATGGAGCTAGCCCTGGAGGAGCCCACAGACCTAGCAGCGTTGATAGGTGCCGATACGTTGCATACCGGAGCAGTGGGTACCTTTACGCTAATCTTGAAGCCTAGCCAGGACACTGGCCATGTTAGGCTCATGTTTTCTATAGAAGATGCACAAAAAAATCCAGTCAGTGAGCCTGCCTCCGTGACGTGGCGGCTAAAGAGATACTGGACACTCCCCAAAGTCTTCATCAGTGCAGGCTTGATCGCTGCTGCTACGGTTTTGATGATTATGCTACGCCACTACACGAATTCCTGCCCAGACACAGAAGAAGACAAGTACTTCTCCGCGTGTAGCCACTCAGACTCTGAGAGTAGCTGCACAGACACAGAAGAAGACGAGTACTTCTCCGCGTGTAGCCACTCAGACCCTGAGAGTAGCTGCACAGCCTCCCCCGCAGCAAAGCTCCGTCGTGCGGATAACGCTCCAGAGCTACGCGAGCTGCGCAAATTCAGGGATCCCTGCCCAGGCGCAAAAGTAGTCAGCTCTACAAGTAGCTCCACGGTCAATAGCGAAGAGCAAAGCAGGGGCACAGTTGACCCTAGGTTCCTAGAAGGCATAATGAATGCCCTAATCAACATAATAGCCAACATAAAAAGCAAGCAAGATGCATTTAGCCAGCTGAATACACTAAAAGAGCTGATGAGTATGCCGGGTGCTAAGCAGCAAATAGAAGAGCTAAATAAGCAAATTGGCCCAGACCCAACCCTGGACAAGCTGCTGAGACACTGGATAAATGCAGCAAATGCAGCTTTAGGAATTTGCTGGATACCTTGGGTGGGAGGTAATAAAATCCAGGCAGTAATCAGAAGCCTGGGGCTAGAAGAACTGCTAGCTAAGCTCCTCCGGCAATACGATAAAGATATCTCTCCCGCAACCCGTAGCAAAGCCGAGGAGTTGCTAGCC
Source organism: Bacteroidota bacterium (assembly GCA_039029235.1). Classification (GTDB taxonomy): domain Bacteria; phylum Bacteroidota; class Bacteroidia; order Cytophagales; family Amoebophilaceae; genus JBCBRR01. The sequence continues at coordinate 7,546 of JBCCGO010000017.1, forward strand.
CAGGGAAGGGCAGGCGAGTCCTAGCTTGCACGTGCTTAAGGAACAACTGCAAGCTACTCCTTGTGCCAAGATAGGATACGACTTTCAGTCCGGGCTAGCTCAGTCCCTACAATCCACTTCTGTACAGCAACTCACTGGTCGGCAGCTGGGCGCAAGCCATGCTCCTCCCCTAAACGCAGCATATAGGTGTAGGCCTGCTTATAATTATTCTCAATGACGCCTGCTAGTATGGCTTCTCTGATAGCACCCTTGATAGTACCCACGAGTTTGGAGGGCCTTAGCCGAAAGGTTTGCATAATGGTATCACCCGTGATGGCGGGCTGGAAATTCCTGAGCTGATCTTTGACTGCTACTTGGTTGATTTTTTCTTCTACCTTGTCAAAGTTTTGGAGATAGCGTTGTACCCGGGCCGAATCGTTAGAGGTGATATCAGCTCTGCAGAGCAGCATCAAGTCTTCTAGGGCATCGCCTGCCTCTACCAGCAAGCGCCTAATGGCTGAATCAGTCACGACATCTTGGGCTAAGACAATGGGGCGCAGATGTAGCCGAACCAGTTTCTGTACATAAGCCATGTTTTCGCGCAGGGGCAGCTTCATTTTCCTAAAAATCTTCGGGACCATCTTGGCTCCTAAATCTTCATGACCATGGAATGAAAAGCCTGTTATCGGATCAAATTGCTTGGTGCGTGGCTTCGCTATATCGTGCAGCAGTGCAGCCCATCGGAGCCACAAGTTAGTTGAAGTACCGGCTACATTGTCCAGTACTTGCAGTGTATGGTAGAAGCTATCTTTGTGCGAATGACCTTGGATAGTTTCTTGCCCTTGTAGCGCGACGAGCTCAGGCAAGATCAGTGCTAGCAATCCTGTTTGGAATAACAGCTTCAGCCCGTAGACAGGTTCTAGGGCGCCTAAAATTTTATTAAACTCATCGGTGATCCGCTCTTGCGAGACAATGCTGATCCTAGCTACATTTTGCTGGATAGCCCCTAGGGTATCGGGGCTGATCGTAAAACGAAGTTGTGTAGCAAACCGGATAGCACGTATCATGCGCAGCGGATCATCACTAAAAGTCACGGAGGGATCTCTTGGTGTCTGAATTACTTGGCGTGCCAAGTCTTCCAGACCCCCTAAGTCATCTACCAGCTCGCCCCACTGCCTACTGTGCAGCCCGATAGCCAAGGTGTTGATGGTAAAGTCTCGTCTACACTGGTCATCGGCTAGGGTACCACCTTCTACAACAGGCTTTCTAGAACTTCGGTTGTACGATTCTTTTCTAGCCCCGACGAACTCCAGGTCCCAGCCCTGGCAGCGGAGCATGGCCGTACCAAAATTTTTAAAGACAGCAACTTGTCTAGGGCTCCCTAGCGCTCGGGCTACTGCTTGGGCCAGCTGGATGCCACTCCCTACACACACAATGTCGATGTCTTTTGAGGGCTTTCGTAGGAGCAGATCACGCACAAAGCCCCCCACTACGTAGGTCTCGAGCTGTAGTTGGTCGGCGACCTTGCGGATCTGCTCAAATATAGGATAGCGATCAAGTAGGTTGCTATAGTTCATAGAAGTAGCCTTTAGAGCTTCGTATGTAAGCGTCTGGTAGTTTCCGCAATATCGGTAAGAAGGCAGCAATCGCTCGGCTATATCCTAATGCCCCATGGCAGCCATCCTATGCGATCACGGAATCCAGAGTTGATGTACCAGGGGCGGGACTCGAACCCGCACGGACAAGCTCGTCCACAAGATTTTAAGTCTTGCGTGTCTACCGATTCCACCACCCTGGCATATGGATGGTGCTTATTAATTGTCTAGCTAATAATCAATTTTGCAGGACTCAGTGGATTTAGTACTTCACTATCGGTGAAATTATTTTACTTACTCCATTTTACTTACTCCCTTGGCTTGGGATAAGATACGCCAGGGCACATATGTAGTGATTACTGCAGGAGCGCGATCTGCGCTGTGCCACAACAAAAAATTACGCTCAACCTGCGCTAGGCCTTACTGCATGTACCAGCGTTGCTGTAGCTGGTTTAGCCAGGTCTTCGTTGAAGAGAGTAGCTCTAGCTGCTTGGCATGCAAGGTGGTCGCGAAGTACCTGGCTTTGATAGCCGACTGGGCACGTGCAATCAATAATGAGCTGAGCGAGAAACGGGACTTGAACCCGCGACCCCGACCTTGGCAAGGTCGTGCTCTACCAGCTGAGCTATTCTCGCATCTTGGATGCCAGCAAATTAAGGAATCTGGCCCCAAATAATATACAAAACTACGCGGTACGCTAGAATTAACAAGACATAGCAGCTTGGCCAAAACGGTGAGGCTTGCGGAACGGTGTCCATAGCCTATACTTGGCGTGTTTTATTCAGCAGGGCCTTGAGTTCGCTCAGCTTGTGCAAAGCCTCGCTAGGTGACAAGGCATCTAGCTCTATTTGGTTGATGAGAGCCTTGAGCTTGGTAAAAGTAGGATCAGCTTCGAACAGGGCTAATTGATAACTATTGGTGGGGATAGTCTTCAGCTGTTCTTGCTGTTCGCCCTGTAAGCTATCTTGTGCTAGGTGCTGTAGTATCTCGCCAGCCCGCTTTACTACGGACCCAGGCATCCCTGCCAGCTGGGCTACATGGATACCAAAGCTATGCTTGCTACCTCCTTCGCTAAGCTTGTGCAAGAAAATGATCTTATCTTTTGCTTCCTTGACCGTCACATTAAAGTTTTTAACCCTTGTCAACTGCTCAGCCAGCTGGTTGAGCTCATGATAGTGTGTGGCAAAGAGCGTTCTAGCGCGATATTTAGGATGGTTGTGTAGGTACTCGACAATAGACCAAGCAATGGATATACCATCATACGTACTGGTACCACGCCCTATCTCATCCATGACCACCAGGCTACGATCACTTAAGTTGTGCATAATGCTGGCCGTTTCGCTCATCTCCATCATAAAGGTAGACTCTCCTCTGGCCAAGTTATCGGTAGCACCTACCCGGGTAAATATTTTATCAACCAGCCCAATGCTAGCACTAGCAGCAGGTACGAAAGATCCTACCTGGGCCATGAGCACTATCAGCGCTGTCTGCCGCAACAGGGCTGATTTGCCAGCCATATTAGGTCCTGTGATGATGATAATCTGTTGCTGATCATTGTCTAGGTAGATATCATTGGGCACGTACTTCTCATCCAAAGGTAGTTGCTGCTCGATCACTGGATGCCTACCTGCTTGGATGGTGATCGTGTTACTGTCGTTAACTACGGGCCTAGTATATTGATTGATCCTAGCTTCTTGGGCAAAGGCTAGGTAGCAGTCTAGCTTTGCCAATATCTTGGCATTTTGCTGAATTTGCGGTACAAACTCAGCAGCGTCGTCTAGTAACTCTCCGTATAACTTTTGCTCCAAAACCCTGATTTTTTCTTCGGCATGGAGGATCTTGTCTTCGTAGACTTTCAGCTCTTCGGTAATATAGCGCTCTGCATTGGTCAAGGTCTGCTTACGAATCCAATCAGTAGGCACTTTGGCTTTATGGGTGTGGGTTACTTCTAGGTAGTAGCCAAATACTTTATTGTAAGCTATCTTTAGGGAAGAAATGCCTGTCCGCTTAATTTCTTGCTGCTGTAGCTGTAAGAGATAGTCCTTGCTTTCTTTAGTCATCCCTCTCAGCTCATCTAGGGTTGGGCTTACCCCTTGCTTGATCAACCCTCCTTGGTTCGTTACTAACGGTGGATTCTCCTGTATTGTCTTGCTAATTTTTGCTAGTAAGTAGGCACAGTCATGCAGCTGCTGATTTAGCTTGATGAGCTGCTCTTGCTCGCTCTCCTTCAGGCATTGCTGGATGGGCTCTGTGTGTTGTAGCGCCTTTCTGAGGGCTAATAGGTCTCTCGGGTTAGCTCTACCAACGGACACTTTAGAGATCAGGCGCTCGAGGTCGCTAACTTGTTTGAGCTCTTGTAAGATGTTTTGCCATAACAAGGGGTCATTAACAAAGATTTCGACAGCATCTAGACGCCGCTGAATCGCATGGACGTCTTTCAGGGGTAGCACGAGCCATTTTTTCATCAAGCGGGCCCCCATCGGGGTTACGGTTCTATCCAGTACTTCGATGAGTGATACCCCACCTTCTTGTTGGGGCTGGACCAGCTCTAGATTTTTAATCGTGAACTTATCTAGCCATACATGCTTGTCTTCCTCAAGCCGAGCAATGGAGGCAATGTGTCTAACCTCTGCATGTTCTGTCTCTTCTAGGTAACGCAGGATAGCGCCGCTGGCTATGATACCTGCGGGGAGATTTGCAATACCAAAGCCTTTGACCGAGGTAGTGCCAAAGTGATCATTAAGCATCTCGTGAGCATAGTCGAGGTGGTATACCCACTCCTCTAGGCAATAACTAGGGTAGTGTTCTTTGGTAAATGCCTGAAAGGCAGGTTGCTGCTTTTTGCTTAGAATAACCTCAGCAGGCCGAAAGCTTTGCATAAGCTTCTCGATATAGTCGGTTTCTCCTTGTGCCGTGAGAAACTCACCAGTAGAAACATCTAAGAAGGCAATGCCGATGGCATTCCCATCAAAGTACAGCGAAGCTAAATAGTTATTACGCTTCTGCTCGAGCACTGTGTCATGGAACGAAAGGCCTGGGGTGATTAGCTCAGTAACGCCGCGTTTGACAAGGCCTTTGGCTGTTTTGGGATCTTCTAGCTGATCGCAAATGGCAACCCGGTGTCCGGCCTTAACTAGTTTGGGCAGATAGGTATCTAGCGCATGGTAGGGGAACCCTGCTAGCGCTACCTCAGCAGCAGCGCCGTTAGAGCGCTTGGTCAGCACGATGTCTAGAATTTTGCTTGTCTTTACGGCATCTTCGCCAAAAGTTTCATAAAAATCACCTACCCTAAAGAGTAGCAGCGCACCTGGGTATTTAGCTTTAATCTGCTTGTATTGGCGCATTAATGGAGTTATTTGGCTCATAATATGGTGTATTTAAGCATCTTGGCTTTGTGAATAGCAGAATGGCTCACTGTATGCCATGACACTTGGGCACTAATCTGGCTTGGCCGCTTAGTACTACTTTTGGTAGCTTTGCTGGTGCCTAACCTGTTATTGTCTTCTAATTTAATCAGAAATAAACATAAATGTAACCAAATTGTCACAACATAGAAAAATCAAACCCCGATGTGACGAAGCGCCTATCCTTGCAGGGCACCCAACGATTCAAAAACTACCGCTAGTCTTGGTACTAGATAATATCCGAAGCACTTATAATGTAGGTGTTGCCTTTCGTATTGCTGACGCTTTCTTGCTAGAGCGTATCTATCTGTGTGGCATCACAGCCCAGCCACCTCATCGTGGCATCCATAAGACTGCGTTAGGTGCCGAAGATGCTGTTGCCTGGACCTATGAGCCAGATACGCTCGCTCTGCTAGCAAAACTACATGCTCTCGGCTACATGGTCGCGGCTGTAGAGCAGACCGCCCATAGCATCCCCTTGCAGCGGTACAAACCGTCCCGCCAGCCGCATGGGCTTGTATTTGGGAATGAAGTGTCAGGAATCGGGCAAGCAACGTTAGCAGCTTGTGGCTTGGCACTTAAAATCCCCCAGTATGGCACCAAGCATTCGCTGAACGTAGCGGTGTGTATAGGCATTACCACCTGGGAGTTGGCTAAGCAGCTATAAAATAGCGCTTAAAGAGCATAACTTTGTGCCCTAAAGCTGTACGGCAGCTATATTAGCAGCCGGAGCTTGTCGCAAGATTTATCAGTGTCGGCATCGGAGACAATAGCCACAGTGAGCTAGATCTAGCCGTCCCTACTCAGCTAGCAGGAGCTGCTAGCCTTCCTTGATATAAGGACAATCTGGTAGTGTGGCCTTGGCTGAGGCTTCGTAACATTGTGATATAAACGCTTACAAGTCCTATACATTATGAAAAGAACTTACCAGCCTTCGCAAAGAAAGCGCAGTAACAAACATGGGTTTAAAAAGAGGATGACTACGGAAGCAGGGCGTGCTGTGCTAGCACGGAGGCGTGCCAAGGGCAGAAAGAAATTGACTGTATCTGACGAACCCCGCCACAAGCAGTAAAGTACGGATTGTACGGTAGCAGCGGTGCTACGGTGTAGTATGCTCTCCTGGCATGGCACTGGATAGATCGCTATGGGGGTATCTCAAAAGTGTTTAGCAAAACGGATTTGAGGGGAATTTTTCTGGGAGGGGGTCATTATTGAGTGCTGCTGGGTAGCACAGGGATGGGTCGTAAACGCTTACGATTATAGTGTAAATCAGCTAGCAAGGGCGCAACAATGCTTTAGGAGGGGAGGAAGAAGATAGTATTGTGGATTATATTAAGCACTTTTAGTACATTTTGTACTGAATTTTGACTTTGATCCACTGAATGCTCACCCTTCAGTAGCCGGAAGTGTTAATTAATATGGCAATATTGACTTAGTACTTCCAGTATGGAATTGCTATGGTTTATGCAAGAGCATGGGCAGGCAGGCAAACTACCCACCGATGCTGTAGGGCGCGATCTCCTGCGAACTGCTCTCAAAGTGACTCCCGCTGGTGAGGACTTGTCTTTCCAGGCCCGAGCAAGGGAGCAAGTACGTTTTCACTACGAACTAGGCTAGTGGCGCGCTGAGGTATCTTCTCGTATAGGTGCTTCTTCTTCGCCAGTCAGTGCTGCCTGTAGTGTGTGGTCGGGGCGAAGATATCGCGAGCAGCCTAGAAGTTCTCAGTAGGTGCCCTAGCTGGTATAGCCGACACCGGGTCCATGTACTGGGTAGGAATGTGGTCCCCACCTTTGGAGAAGTTGTCTATCTAGGAGCGTTAGGTCTGAAGGGTGGAGGAGAAGAGGCAAATTATCAGGATCGTTGCTTAAGGGGCTTGGCCAGCTGGGCTAGTCTACCAGCTTGGTCATACACAATCTCTTCGCTTTCCAGCATTTGGCGGATGGTGGCTACTAGTGCTGTCTCGTCCTGCATGGGCATGCTGTCAATGATGGCTCTTGGCTCATCTACACCTGCTTGTAATCGCTGTAGAACCAGTGCCCTATAGTGCTGGTATCTTTGGTCTTGGGATCGCTCTCCTGGGGCCTTTGCAAGACAGATGTCACACACCCTACATCTCCGATAGGATACTTCGTCAAAGTAGGCTAGTAGTAGCTGGGATCTACAACGGACGGGATGGGTTACGTAGTGAATGACGGATTCGGCTTTTTCAGTGGCTGATTTGCTTTTCTTGCTGAGCTTCTGGGTATCTAGGGGCACCTGGGAGGCTGGATAGCGAGGTGTGATCCAGGTAAGTTGGGGTTTGTCTTTCTGCGGACTGTATTGAATGATTCCTAGGCGATGCAAGGCATGGAGGTGCTGGATGATTGTTGCTGGCTCGGTGTGTAGGTACTGGGCTACTTTCTTTTCTGAGATATTACAGAAATCTGTCCACAGCTCTCCGCCATAGAGCCGCAAGAGTGCTTTGATCAGGCTATCGTACGCGGCATGGGCTACTTGGAAAGCATAGAGTGCTTGGTGGTCTACAGCCATGTGTACTCGGGAGGGCTGGGAAAAAGCCTCGTTCAGCTGTATCAGCCCTTCGCTTTCTAGTCTTTTGATAGCTTGGTACGCCTCCTGAGCTCTGAGTCGATAGGCACTTGCAAAGTTTTCCCAATCAAAATCATAGGTAGTCATGGCATGGGTGCCTACAGCTACTTGGTAGTAATTGGCCAGGTGTTGGTAGACTTTCTTGAGGTACTCGACTGTAGGGTGGGCTTCTTGAATACTCGTTCGTAGCTCGTCAATATCCTGCTCGTCATATAGCACAATGGCATAGGCCTTTTGCTCGTCGCGCCCTGCACGTCCTGCTTCTTGGTAATAGGCTTCCAGGGTAGTAGGCAAGTCTACATGAACTACTAGGCGTACATCTGGTTTGTCGATACCCATACCAAAGGCATTCGTTGCTACAATCACCCTGGTTTTATCTTGTATCCAAGCATCTTGCCGGTTCGTTCTTTCTTCGTTGGATAGGCCTGCGTGATAAAACGACGCACTGATGCTGTGCTTTGATAAGAAGTTGGCTACCTCCTTAGCTTTTTTGCGGGTATAGGTATATATGATGGCGGTGCCACGCACGGTGCTGAGAATTCTTAGTAAGGTCCTGCCTTTATCTTCTGTCTTTCTGACCACGTAGGCTAGGTTGTCTCTGGCAAAGCTTTGCTGGAATAGGGCTGTGTTGTGCATCTGCAGCCTTGCTTGAATGTCTTGCTTAACAGCCCGGGTAGCTGTGGCTGTGAGTGCGATGATGTTTGCAGTAGGTATCAGAGGCCGCAAGTCAGCTATGGCTAGGTAGGCAGGCCTAAAGTCATACCCCCACTGGGAAATACAGTGGGCTTCGTCGATGGCCAGCAAGTTGATCGCCATCTTCTGGACACGTTCTTGAAACAGCTCGGTTTTGAGCCGCTCAGGCGATACATACAGCAGCTTGAGCTGGCCATAAATGCTATTGTCTAATACCAAGTCTATCTCTCGAGGCCTCATGCCGGCAAAAATGGCTGCAGCAGGGATACCTCTTCTCTTGAGCTGCGCTACCTGGTCTTTCATCAAGGCAATCAAGGGGGTCACGACTAGGCATACCCCTTCTCTGGCTAGGGCGGGTACTTGAAAACAAATAGATTTGCCGCCTCCTGTGGGGAGCAGGGCCAGTACGTCCTGGCCTGCTAGTACAGCTTGGATGATTTCTTGCTGTAAGGGGCGGAATGTAGTATAGCCCCAGTACTGCTGCAAGATGTGGTGGATGTTTTTCATAGTGCAGGGGAATGACTACCGGACATGCTATGCACTAGACGCTCTACCAGTAGGCCTGGAAGGCTCCTTGTTGGTGAAGGGAGTGGCAAGGAAGATTCAGCTGGTCTGCCTCTACGCTGAGCCGTAGCGCCAGTTGCTTTTTGTTGGAAGCTCCTATGATTAGGACGCCAATCTCAAACTTGCTCAGCAGCGGTTCTAAGCTGGTCAAGGCATTGGCTTCTATTACTAGGAAATCGACATACATTTTTTGTGTGAGCCAGGGCCCATGCACAGGAGGGCCATCTATAAAGATAAACTTTTTCTGCCCCCAGACACCTATGCTGCACCCTGCCCACACCTGTAAGGGAAAGTCTGGGGAGCTTACTGCTTCCTGAAAGCTATACCTATGACTGTGCCTGATCCCCATGGCTAGCTGGCTAGGCTTGATGTGGTAGGTGTACTGTTTTTCATGGGCTAGGAGACGCTCATCTGTACACAACGTGCTCGTAGGTCCTCTGATAAAGTTGACTGCTTGGTAGCCATGAATGTTATAAAAAATGACGCCTTGCTGCTTCTGATGCTGCAGGAACGCCTGGGTAGTGCGTACGCAAAGGGACAAGGCGGCTCCAGTAGCGATCACGAGGTAGAGAATTCTCTTTCTTTGCAGGAAGGTGAGTAGTGTAACCAGCAGGCCATACCATAGGAGCAAGGTCGGTATATCTAGGTAGATATCTTCTAACGCACTGAGAGGCAAGCTGCTAACCTGCTCAACAAATTGATTAACCAGCCAAGTCAGCTGAGCCAGTAGCCACGCTAAAGGCGTACTAAGGTCAGGCCAAAAACTGGTCAGTAACACCGCTAACCCCAAGCTGAGCATCAGAAAGGTTGCTGGCACTACTACCCAGTTCGCTACGATAAAGTAGGTAGGAAACTGGTGAAAGTAGTATAAGCTGATGGGTGCAGTAGCCAGCTGTACCGCCAGGGATACAGCGGTCAAGCGCCAAAGCTGACGTAGTAGCACATTCTTTAATTCAATCCAGCGATAAATTTTAGGCTGCAGGTATACAATGCCTAGTATAGCCAGGTAAGAGAGCTGAAAGCCGACCGAAAAGATCCAGTAGGGATTCCCTAGCAGCAGCATGAAGGCAGAGCCAGCCAGTGTATTGTAGATATTGCTAGCTCTGCCGAGTAGCCTAGCTACAACGACAAGGCTAAACATCAGGGTAGCGCGCAATACGGAGGGGGCCAGGCCTGTTATACAGGCATAGATCCAGAGCCCAGCCAAGAGGAGGATGGTACGCCACCAGTTGGTGCGCAGTGCATTCCCAGGCCCACCCAATAGGGCCCTGAGCAGCCCATAGAGTACGCCTACGTGCAATCCAGAGACTGCCAGTACGTGCATGGTACCTGCGCTAGCATAGGCTACTTTAGTCGCTAGGTCTAGCTCATCTTTGGTCCCTAGCACCAGGGCAAGTATTACAGCTTGCTCTCTCTTTTTCGAAATAGATTGTGCCAGAATTCGGCTGCAGTACCGACGCATCTGTAGGACCAAGGCCCTAAGGTAGTTCGGTGGAGCGTTGTATAACTTTTTTGTGGACGATTTATGAATAAAGTGTTGATAGCATATACCATCTTGCCGAAGCCAGGCTCGATGATCAAACGCATGTGGATTTATAGGAGCGGCAATGGCCTGTGGCTGTCCTAACACTAATAGGACATCTCCATACTTAATCTCAGCGAATGTAGGTGAGGCTATATATAGCCGTACCCTCCCCTGTGAGCGTTGCCACTTTCCTTGCATACGGGCTTGGCTGATCACTACCGTGACCCTGTGGCTACTCTCTTTCTCTTGGGCATCTTCTATGGCTGTGGCTAGATAAGCTTCGGTATCCTGGAGCTGATGCGTTAGGGAGTCCCAGGTATAACGTTCTTGGTAGGTGAATAGGGACCAACAGCCCAGCAGGAAAATACAACCTAGCCCTAGCAAGCCTAGCCCAGGGCTCCACTGGTAAAATGCAGGACGGGAAAGAAAAATAATGATCAGTAGATAAGCCCCCAAGGACAGTCCTAAGGATACGATAACTACCCAGTAGTTCGCTGCTCCATAGTAGGCTGCTAGGATACCACTGGCAAAGGCTAGAGATATTCTCACCAGTGGAAAAGAAGACCAAGGGGACATGGCTGCTGATATATGGGCTATAAGCCTTCAAGGTCTAGGGGTCGTAGCTGGAAGATGCAAGGCAGCAACGGGGAGCTAGCTACTTACCGAGCATGGCGATACCTAAAACGAAGCTACGAATTTATCTGGGAACCTAGTCATGGCAGACTGAATTTAGCTGGAAGTGACGAGTTTATTGGAAAGATATCAGGAAGCCGACAACTTCCAGCCTAGTCCCTTACAGCAGCCCTAGTTCGGGCAGGGAGGTCTTGGGGCCCTTGGCAAGGTGTCCCCAGGCCGGGAAGGGGGTGGCACAAGTGAAGAAATTTGCGCTATATGGGGCACAAGGGTGAAAGGTCTAGGGGCCGTTGGTTGGAAGATGCAGGAGCGGGATAGGGCGATTTATAAGCTGCGAATGCTCGCCTCACTCAGCCCTGTCCATCTGGCAATCTTCTCGATAGATTCGCCTGTCTGGAGCATCTTCCTGGCTATTTCCCAATTTCTGGTCTGCATTCCTTCTTGTCTACCCTGCTGTATACCTTGCTGCATTCCTTCTTGCATACCTCGCTGTATACCCCGTACTTCTCCTCGTCTTTCTATTTGTCTTATTGCTTGCATAAGCGACTCTTTTAATGCTGGATAGATCCCCACAAATGCCTCTATTATCTCATCAGCACTCCCATGACCTACCTCTAGGGCATAAATCAA